>JAUZEU010000135.1 GCA_030838885.1 Bryobacterales bacterium
GCCAGGCTGCGGACGCGCTATCGGCACGCCGGGGCGTGCGCCGGCCTGTGCGGGTGGCGGAGTCGGGCGCGGCTGGCCTGGACCGGCAGTCGACGGAGGCAGAGGCTGGCGAGGACCGGAAAGAATCTGGCCTGGGCGCGGCGCGGCAGACGGAATCGGTCTGGCCGGAGGAGGCACCGGTCTGCCGGGAGTTGCGGATGGCTGCTGCGGCGCTAATACCGGAGTGGTGCTGGCCTGCGGCGGGGTGCCTGGTCCGGTTGAACCTGGTGCTGTCGAGCTTGGTGGTGCCGAGCCGGGCGTCGCAGAAGGACGCGGTGGCGCGACTGTCGGCCGGGAAGGCAGCGTGGGCCGCAGCGGCGGGGCAGGCGGACGCAGCGACTTGGCCGGTTCCGTGGGCGCTCGCAACGGTAGTGACGGCGGAGCAGCGGGATTCGAAGCACCCGGCTGTGACACTGGTGGCCGAAGGCCTACAGGAGGCTGAATCGGGGTGCCGCGGCCCATCAGTGGAGGCCGCAGCGGAATCGCGCGGGGACGGTTGTCCTCTTCTTCTTTCTCTTTGGCAGATGCCTCTGGCTCTTTGGCAGATGCCTCTGGGCCAGACGCCTGCGAAGTGGACGCCTCTGGGGCAGACACCCGTGGGGAGGTCGCTTCAGGTGCTGTTCCGGACTCTCGCTTTGCTTCGGGCGGAGGAGTTGAAGCGACCGCAGCTACAAGGGGAGGAGCACTGGCTTCCACCGACGGCCGCGAGTGGCCATTCGACGGTTGCTCGTTGCTGCCGGCTGGGGACCTGTCGTCGTCTTCGGTTTCCACGTCCGAGTAGTCCCGGGGCACTCTCACTCGATCCGACCCCTCGCCCGCGTAATAGCGGCGAAGCTTGTCGGCCATGTCATCGTCAATCGAGCTGGAGTGGGTCACCTTTTCGGCGATACCGAGTTCGTGCAGCTTGTCGATGACCTCGCGCGACTTAACTTCCAGTTGCCGCGCAAGCTCATTGATTCGGATCTTACTCATATTCAAGCGATTTATTTACCTGCCTGCCCACCCACGCCGGACATCCGGCGCAAGTCACCACTGCGCTGCATTACTTTCGTTACTTCTCCAGCAACCCGCATCGTCCAACTCGCCTTACCGCGAAACTAAGAAATCCAATGGCTATTCACTGCGTGATTGAGCGCCGGAACCGAGTACTGGATCTGCGGCAGAGTCGCTGTTCGCGTCCTCAGCAGCCGATTCCAACATGGTAGCAGAGCCGCCGTCCGCCACGTTTTCGCCGGCTTCCGCTTCACTCAGGTCGGCTTCCTCGAGAACAGGAGGGGTGACTTCAGCGCCGACTTCTGCGCCGGCTTCCGTGGCGCTTTCCGAAGCGCCCTGAGCGCCCAACTCAGCGCCGGATTCATCGCTGATTTCAGCACCCGGCTCCGGTGCATACTCGCCCGGCTGCTCCGAATATTCCTGACCGTAGTAGCTGTTGATCACCTGCTGAATCTGGTTCACTGACTCGCCGTCGATTCCTTCAATCGATTCGAGCTGTTCCGGCGTCATGCTGCCCAACTTCTCAACAGTGCCGATGTCGCCCTTCACAAGTGCATCCACCGTTGCTTCCGCCAGCCCGTACTCGATCAGCGCGGAAACCGGAGCGCCGGTAGAGAGCTGGTTGATCGCATTCTGCACTTCCTGGCGCTTCTCTTCCTCGCTCTTGATGTCGATCTTCCAGCCAAGCAGTTTGGCGGCAAGCCGGACATTCTGCCCCTTCTTCCCTATGGCAAGCGACAGTTGCGAGTCGTCCACAATCACTTCCATGTGATGGTCCAGAGCGTCCAGCACCGTCACGCGGGTGATCTTCGCGGGGCTCAGCGCATGCGTTGCAAACTGCACCGGATCGTCTGAAAACTCGATGATATCGATCTTTTCGCCGCGCAGTTCCCGGATGATGGATTGCACGCGCATACCTTTCATCCCCACGCATGCGCCCACACAATCCACGTCCCGGTCGCGGCTGAAAACGGCGATCTTGGTGCGTTCGCCGGCTTCACGTGCGCAACCCTTGATAACAACCGTGCCGTCGTAAATCTCCGGGACTTCCTGCTCAAACAAGCGCCGCACCAGTTCGGAATCCGCGCGCGAAACCACTACGCCAGGTCCCTTGGACGACTTGTCCACAATCCGGATTACGCACCGCACGCGGTCACCAACGCTGTAGCTCTCCAGACGCGACTGCTCGCGTTTCGGCAGCCGGGCTTCAGTTTTGCCAAGGTCCACCACAAGGTCCAAACCTTCCACGCGCTTGATCGTGGTGTTGACCAGTTCGCCCACCCGGTCGGAGTATTCGCGATAGATGGTGTCGCGTTCCGCCTCCCGAACCTTCTGGAAAATCACCTGCTTAGCGGTCTGCGCGGAGATGCGGCCCAGCGCATCGGTAGGCTTCTGAATCCGAATCACAGATCCGATTTCCGCATTTGGATCCACCCGCCGCGCCTCAGCGAGGGACATCTCAGAGGAGGGATCTGCCACCACTTCCGCCACCGTCTTGACGGAATAAAGCTTTAGCCCGCCGGACTTCTCGTCGAACACGGCGTCATAGTTCTCGGTGGTCCGAAAGTGTTTGCGCGCAGCAATCATCATCGCGTCTTTCACTGCGTCGAGAACGATCTGCGCGTCGATCCCTTTTTCTTTGCTGAGAATCTCAATCGATTGATAAATATTGTCCACGAATTATGCCTCGATCCTGATGTGAACGGTCTTGTCTGTACAGAGCTGCCGGGCTACCACTCGAATTTCAGATTGGCGCGGCTCACCTGATCAAACGGGAAAGTAACCTGTTCGCCTCCGGTGAGTTCCACCGTGACGGACCGGTTTTCGGCGCTCTTCACCACCCCATCAAAGTGTTTTAATTCCACAGGTTTGGCCTGATCGGGCAGGACCACTGGCTCTTTCAGAACCACCTTGACCTTCTGCCCTGTGAAACGCTCCCAGTCCTTCCACTTCTTCAGCGCCCGTTCCACACCCGGCGAACTGACTTCCATCTGGTAGGGGCCCGAAATCGGGTCCACGGCGTCGATCCGTTCCCCCGCTTCTCTTGTGATGAGTTCGCAGTCGGCATGGGTGACGCCGCCCGGCTTATCGATCACGATCTGAAGCATCTGGTGACGTCCGGAACCCTTCAGTTCGATTTCCACAATTTCAAGTCCCGCAGCTTCCGCCACCGGGGCTACGATTTGCTCGATCTGTGAGATGGCCTCTGTACGTTTCATGTTTGCAGCCGACGGAAAACCGAACCGGCATGCAATTCGACCCGCAAGCAATAAAAAAGTGGGCTTGCGCCCACTTCTTTGGTCCGTCCGTCACCAATAGTATAACAGAATGGCTACCCGGCAACAATTACGATGACTCCGGAGTATATGGCTGTTCGGCCCGGCTTCTGTTCCCGCATATAGCCTACAGCTTCGCGGGTGAGAGTGGAATAGATTTGGCGGTTAAGTATTTAGTATCAAAGATGTATCAGCACGCTCAGGAGTTTCCTTCTATGAGGTGGAGTTGAGAGCAGGATAGCGCAGCACGGCGCCAGCTGTACAAGCATGTTGAGGCTTACCAATCAGAGGGTGCTCCGGGTCTTAAAAGGCCTCCAAGAGTGATGATTCCGCCAGAACGCGAAAAGCCCGCCGCGGAACAGGGGGGCTTTGGAAGTGAGGTAAATCTTATTGCGTTTTCGGGCCAAACGCGGCACGGCGGGTTTTCCTCCGCACGAGCAGAGTTACGCAGCCTCCGAAACAGACCAAGCCGAGGGTGCCCGGCTCAGGCACGGCAGTGAATGTGAGTTTCTTTCCCGCGGAGAGGGTGCCGACTGTGTTGGACTCGAAAAGTGTGAAGTCCGTGCTCCCATGCTGCACACCAACTGTTGTGAAGCCACCAGTCCCTACCAGGCTGCCATAGATCAGGTCGAAACGACCCAGCCCTTCGTAAAGCCGCACCTCGAAAATGTTGTCCGGAGCAGTCGCGGCGCTGGCGAATACGGTTCGCCATTCAATATTGAAGATACGGTTCGGACCACTGCCGCTAACGCTCGTAAAAATGCCTTGCCCGTGGGCTGTGTCGTCGCTCGCCAGGTCGCCCCAATATGCAAAAATCGAGTCGGTGAATTTCGTAGCAGGCAGCGAAATATTAATCGGAGTTATATTGTTTGATCCGAACTCCAGCACGCCATTAGATGACACATTGGCACTCGTATAGGAAGTGCCGTACAGTGTCCATGCGAACGGCAGTGTGATCGCGGTGGTGCAGTCATCGCAATGATTCATAATGTCGACTGTGCCCGGCACAATAGAACCCGAGCCCGCAGTGAAGGTAAAGCTCCCCGCGAAAATGGGCGAACTGGACAGCAGAAACATTAAAGTCAGAAATGTAAGTTTCATATCACTCCTCCGAGAGATAGTTATAAGAACAGATAAAACTATCACGCCGAAACTTCTAGGCGTATGGTAGTACTGCTAAGTGTAGCGCATCGTACGTAAATTGAGGCACTTTTTTTAGTACGGTACCGACCGTACGAGTGGCGCGAGGCAGTCTGATCCGCCCCTGGGTGCCTGGAACCGGCACTCGGCACAGCACCGGCGGGATTTGCAGATATGCTATCGATCTGACCCATCGCTCTCCTGAGTCGCCTTCTCGCTGATAGGGACGATTCGGCCGGGTCAACCAGGTAAGAAGTACAACGCTGCCTGCAACACAGCCCGTCTAAAGACCACCCCACTCCCTCCCGCTATACTCAAATCTCCGTGTTTCACCTCCAGGAAAAACAAATTCAAACCGTCGTCCGGGAATGTGTCCGGGTCCGGTATAACGTCGAAGTTGACATAGCTATCGAACAGCCGAAGCAATCCTCTTTCGGGGAACTCGCCCTGCCCGTAGCCTTCCAGCTCGCCAAATCCCTTAAGCAAGCCCCAAAGAAAATCGCGGCCGATCTGGTAGCCGCCATCGGCACCATCCCCGGCGTCTCAGGTCTCGAAGTAGCAGGTAACGGCTACATCAATGTCCGTCTTGACCGTAGTACTTACGGCTACTCTCTCCTGCACCCCGAACCGGAAACAACGGCCGGCGACACCGGCAAAACGATTGTCGAGCACACCAACATCAACCCCAATAAAGCGGCCCACATCGGGCACTTGCGCAACGCCGTCCTCGGAGACACCTTCGTCCGCATGCTCCGCGCGCTCGGCCACCGAGTCGAAGTTCAAAACTACATTGACAACACCGGCGTCCAGGTGGCCGATGTCGTTGTCGGCTTCCACTATCTGGAGCGGCAAACGCCCGCCCAGGTCGCGCAGTTGCTCCAGTCGGATGACCCCGATGCTCGCCCCTTCGACTACATCTGCTGGGACCTCTATGCGCGAACCTCGCAATACTACAAAGACAATCCAGAAGCCCTCAAATGGCGCGCCGAGACCCTCCATTCCATCGAAGCTGGCCACGGCGAACTGGCCGAAATGGCGCATCTCGTCGCCGATGCCATTGTCAACGCGCATCTGGCCACCATGCTTAGGCTGAACATTCAGTACGACGTGCTGCCTCGAGAGAGTGAAATCCTCCACCTGCAGTTCTGGGCTGCCGCCTTCGCCCTTCTGAAAGAGCGCAAGGCCATTTACTTCGAAAACGAAGGCAAAAACAGTGGCTGCTGGGTGATGCCGTCCTCCGCCTTTCGCGGCGAAGGGGACGCAAATGAGGACAGTAAGGTCATTGTCCGCTCAAACGGCACCGTCACGTACGTCGGCAAAGACATCGCGTATCAGCTCTGGAAATTCGGTCTGTTGGGCAAAGACTTCCACTACAAACCCCTCATCCGCTACACCGACGGCCACGAAGTCTGGGTCTCCATCGCCGAACCGCAGCCTCGCCCCGCGCCCGAATTCGGCAAAGCTGCCCGCGTCTACAATGTCATCGACACCCGCCAGTCTTACCTGCAGGACGTGGTTGTCGCCGGCCTCCGCGCGCTCGGTTTCGAAGACCAGGCGCAGCGATCGGTTCACTTTTCTTACGAGATGGTCGCTCTCTCCCCACGCTGCTGTGCCGATCTCGGCATTGAACTTTCCGTCGAGGATGCCCGGCGTCCGTACGTCGAGGTGTCCGGTCGCAAAGGGCTTGGCGTCAAAGCAGATGATCTGATGGACAAGCTCGTCGAGAGCGCTCTCCACGAAGTGGCTTCGCGGCACCCGGAAGACAATCCCGCAGCACAGCGCGCCGTTGCTGTAGAAATCGCGATGGGCGCACTCCGTTACTTCCTGCTCAAATTCACCCGCAATACCGTGATCGCTTTCGATTTCCAGGAAGCCCTCAGCTTCGAAGGTGAAACCGGGCCCTATGTCCAGTACGCAGCCGTCCGCGCGGGCAGAATCCTGAAAAAGCTCGAAGAACGCGGCGAAACACTACCTGATTTCCGCGCCGAACTCTCCCCCGAAGCCATCGGCCGCCAACTCGAAAATGAAGACTGCTGGCAGGTCCTCCTCGCGGCATCCAAGGCCGGAGCAGCACTCGAACGCGCAGTCACGGCCGGCGAACCGGCCCACGTAGCCAGGTACGCCTTCCAGCTCGCCCAGGAATTCAGCAACTTCTATCAGCGCTTCAAAGTCCTGGACGAGCCAGACCGCGGGCGCAGGACCTTCCTGCTCTGGATGACCGAATTCTTCGCCCTGCAACTCCAACGCACCCTTGCCATCCTCGGCATCGCCGTGCCCGCTTACATGTAGTCCGCAACCGCCCCTTATGCTGCTCGCTCTGGACGTTGGAAACACAAACATAAGCATCGGCATGTTCCGCGATGGGGAACTGGCCGACCACCGCCGCCTCCGCACCGTCCGTGAACAAACGTCCGACGAGTGGGGCATTCTGCTGATGAGCCTGCTCCGCTACGCCGCGCTCGAACCGGCCGATGTCGACGGCATTATCGTTTCCTCCGTCGTGCCCCCCCTCAACAGTGCCCTGGCCGAAATGGCTGAGCGCTACTTCCATCTGGAAGCCCTCTTCGTCACAGCGAAGACCGACACAGGCCTCACTATCCTTTATGACAACCCTTCCGAAGTCGGCGCCGATCGCATCGTGAACAGCGTAGCCGCGCTGCACAAGTACGGTGGCCCCTGCGTAATCGTGGATCTCGGCACCGCCATCACCTTCGATGCGCTCTCTGCCAAATCGGAATACCTCGGCGGAATTATTGCAGCCGGCATTGGCATCTCCGCCGAGGCCCTCTTCAATCGCACCGCGCGCCTCCCCCTGGTCGACTTCCGCAAACCGAAAGCCGTCATCGGGACCAACACCGTTGCCAGCATGCAATCCGGGCTCTACTATGGTGCGATCGGCGCAATCGATGGAATGATTGAACGGCTCATCCAAGAACTGGGGCCGGAAACCAGGACAGTCGCAACCGGCGGCCAGGCGCAACTCATCGCCGGCGGTTCGCGCTTTATCCGGCACGTGGACGAAAATCTTACTTTAGACGGCCTCAGAATTATCTGGGATCGCACCAGGTGAGCGAAAGCTTCTCCAACTACTTCAACTACTTCACCGAGATCGAGGAACACTTCCAGCAAGCTCGGGGAACCGCCCTGTTCCTGCTCTCACCGCTCGACTGGGCTCTCATCGAAACCTGGAAGAACTCCGGTGTTCCGCTCGCGGCAGTCCTGCGCGGCATAGATGTTGCCTTCGAAAAGTGGCGGGCGAAGCGCACCAGAACACAGCAAGTTAACTCGCTGGCGTTCTGCGCACAAGCCGTTATGACGGAGGCACAGCGGATGGCCGACGTCGGACCGGGTGGCCAGCCGAAGCCCGAACCGGCATCGTCCGCCCCGTTCCCCGATGACGCGATTCGCATTTATCTCACACAAAACGCGGCCGCCATCCGCACCGCCAGCGCCGATTTCGCGCCCATAGCCGACTCTCTCGATCAGATTGTTACGGAGCTGCCAGCCCTCTCGGCCGATCTCGAGGCCCTCGAACAGCACCTCACCGTTCTCGAGCAGAAACTTGTCGCCTTCGCCCGCACCAGGCAAACGGAAGAGCAGGCCCTCACGTCCCGGAAAGAGTTGGACGCCTATCTCAGGCCCTACCGCTCCAGGATGACCGCACCCCAGATCGCCATGCTCGAAGTCCAGTTTCTGGAGCGCTCAACGCTTGAATCGGCCGGTTTGCCCCGTCTCAGCCTCTTCTATCTGCGCTGACCTGATATTATTTCGATCTTTTGATCACAGCGCAACTATCAAGCGTGACCTTTGTGACTTTTTGTGATAAGTTTGCTCTTGGCAGTCCGATTTTCATGAAGGTTCTGTAACTCATCCCTCTCGGATCCGTCATAATGTTCAGTAGGGTTGGCGACTAATACCCATACCCTGTTAAGGTTTACCGAGTGGACTGCTCCAGGCGCGAGTCATCGTGCACCGGAATTAAGCGGTCCAGCCAGCTGACGCACTCCTCCGAGCGCCAGATGGTTCTTTGGTGAAGCGGCGGGCACAATCCTCCGTGTGCCCGCCGTCTTTTTATTCTCTCCTCAAAACTTATATGTAAACATCACATAGGGAAAGGTATATCCGCTCCCTGGCGTGGTCTTTTTCAGAAAGCTGCCAGGAAACAGATGCCCCAGCCCCGCCGCCGCCTGAAAAGAACTGGACACCGTCCAGCTTGCTGTCACGGCCAGTTCCTGCCCCACGTGAGTACCGGCAGTGCCTGTGGCGGACCTCGCACTCGCGGTGCTCGACGTGTTGTAAAGCGCATCGAAAGCGTTCGCCAGATGCCAGTCGTTATATTCCAGGACCGCGGTCCAGTTCCTGGCCGGCTTTATCTCCAGGCCAGCCCTGATGTCGCGCACGTTCTTCCATCCCACCTGATCTGTTAGCCCGTACTTGTCGTGAGCGGTCGGGTACAGCTGGTCAAACGTGCCACGCGTGCCATCCTTCGCGTTGGCGTCACCGGTCGCGAAATTGTATTCCGCCCAAACCCGCGGTTTCATACGGACGGACGCCGCTGTGCGCCCCAGTACCCAGTGTCCTGCCCAGGCGTGCACCTTGTCGCTGCCCAGTGACCCGGTCTCCCGCACCATCTCCAGTTGGCAGTCGAAGCCCGCTGGCAGACTCCCCACCCACCGTACACCGAAAGCCTTCTCATTCAGCCTGGAGACAAGCCCCGCTTCATTCCGCAGCCCCGGCTGTAACTTCCAGTAGACATACGGCTCTATTGAAGCACCGGGAAACAGTTTGGTGATCTCTGCGTGTGCCCCATGGAAATTGTTCCCCTGCTGGTGGTGATCCCACGTATCGTTGACGACGTTCACCACTGACGCGGCAAAGATATCCAGCCGGATGGCAGCATCAGGGAGCACAAAGTTGCCGATCCCGCGCACCGCATCGAACGTTCGGGCTGTGTTCGTCCAGTTCGAACTGCCCACCAGACGCTGATCGCCGAAGTTGATCTCCTGGCGGCCTACCCGCACCGCGAACATCCCCTTATCGCTGTCGCCCAAATCCACGTAGCCCTGGCGAATATCCCAGACGTTCTCATACGGAGGTTGCCCCGGCTGCTTCGCAATAGCGCGCGCATCCTGCCCTTCGGCGAAAATCCTGAACCACCAAACGGGCCTGATCGTCAGATTTAAGCGCACCCGGCTCAGCCAGTAAGCATCGCTGTTCGCCGGATTGAATCCCCCGCCGCTGTATCCCTCGAAACGCGCCCGGTACTCCCCTCCAAATCGAAGCCAGGGGGGCAGTACCCGGTTCACCTCCCCCGCCGGAGAGTAAGTGCTTGCGCCCGGCGCAGCTTGCGGGGTCCGGGCGTGGACTTCCTGCGCAATGCAAATACCCCCGCAGAGGCCCCCACTGAGTACAATAGCCGGCAAGAGATGGCGAACACTAGTCCTCGGTCCCGAACGCATCACTTTATTATGCGAGTACCATCTCGTTTTGCGTTTGCAGCCCGCGCGGTATAGTCTGGAATTACATGGATGTCGCGAACTCCCGGTACCCGGCACAGGTGGCTCAGATGCCGGTGTCCGAGGATCGCCCCTGGGCCGCGCGCCTCTATGCTCGGCACGCGCTGGCTGGTCTCGAGGCCGGAGTGCTCGGAGCTCTTCTGATGACCGGTTGGCTCATGCTCGCGTCCGTGTGGCTGCATCGCTCCGTATGGAGCGTTCCAAACCTCTTCGCCACCGTTTTCTATGGGCCTGAAGCTTACGTTAACGCCTTCGTTCACTCATCCCTCTCCGGCGTCGCACTCTTGCTGGTTATCTACGGCGCTCTCGGCGTGCTTTGGGGCGTCGTCTGGCAGGAAAAACGCCACCCTTTCCTTCGCCTGGTCGGAGCGTTTGCCGGGCTTTTGGTCTACACGCTGTTTTTTAACTTCATCTGGCCTCACACCAAGCCGCTTGTTTCCCTTTATGCACCGAACCGTCAGCTTGAAGTAGCTCACATGCTCTGGGGCATCATGCTGGCAGCCTCGCCCCGGTTCGCCCGGAACATCTCATCGGCTACCGGGCCAGCGGAAGTCAGAAGCGGCGAAGTAATACTGTAAAGCGGTTGATCGCGTAACGCTGCCTTCTGAAAGGACACGGCACTGCTCCCCTGCAGAACGCAGGTACGGCCGCCCTTTTTCCCAACCACTCTAACGCCCGCTTCCGTTCGTGTCACCCTGTAGGCCAACATCGCGCCATTGCTCGCCGCCGCGGAGTCGAGCGCGAACGGCGTGTCCATAATGACGTGCATCCCCCCGTCAGGTCGAATCAGCAGTGCGATGTCGGCGTGATCGCCGCTTCGGTCCGCTGACGCCACCTCGAAAATCTCCTGCGCATTCCTGAGAAAGTGGTCCACCTGAGACACTTATCGGCGGGCGAAGCAGATCTTTGAGCAGCCTCATTGGATGCCTCCGCACAATCCGCCACGCCAGCCATTTCAGGGAAATGCGAACCCCTGGAGACTTTTTTTCGTCTAATAGAACAAATGGTTATGAATCGGGAGTTGTGGTCAGATTATAGGAGGACATGGCAGATATTTTCTCGCAAACTGAGCGAGATGCAGGAGTTGGCGGATTCAGGTCAAAGTGTGGGTGCCGCCGCGCTGCTGCCTGAAGTGAATCAGGCAAGACTGGAGCACAACGCCGCCCGCGATCGCCTGGCGGACGATCTGGCCGCCCGCAAAATCGCCGGTTCCGATCGCGAGCACTATATCCGCAACACTGCCCACCTCATCTGGGAATTTTCTGGCCAACCGCAAAACACCGCTGAGCGGGACTGGCGTCGCGCCGAAGAATTGGTCAGCGCCGCCTCCGCGTAAGCGGGCGGATGCTGGGAAAGGGAGACGCGGCCCCTGGGCCGCGTCTCGTCTGATCCGATCAAGCTCTCGCATCAAAAAGCTCTTGCGCGTGCGCCCCGCAGCTATCTCGCCCCTGCCTTCTCCAGCAAAATCTCCAGATCCGTTTTCGCAAAGGTCAAATCCGGCCGCAGCCGGACAACCTCCCTCAACGCCGTCACAGCCTCAGCGTCCCGCCCCATTGCATGAAGTGCCGACGCCATGTTTGCATACGCCTCAGCCAGATTCGGCCTCAACCGCAAAGCTTGCTGCGCCGCCCTGATACTCTCCTCATAGCGCTGGCTATTGAAATAGAGTACAGAAACCTTCAGATAAACGTCCGCATCCGGAGAATTCTTTACCTCCGCCTCAACCTTGCGTAACTGGTCAAGCGAAGTCGCCGAAATCACCAGCGACCGCTTAGCCGGGTCGTCGTCAGGATCCAGCTCCAAGGTCTCCTTCGCCAGCTTATTTACCATCCTCCAGTCCGACTTCGCCGAATAAAGATCCATTAACGTATGGCGCGCAATCAGATCCGCCGGATTGAGCGCCAAAGCCCTGGTCGCCATATCAAACGCATCATTCCATCGCTGATGAGAAAACAGCCACTGACTGAAAATCGAATGTGCAGCCGCATACCCGGGTGCCAGCAGCAGCGCCCTCCGGAAGTGAGACTCCGCCTGGTCGTCCTTATTCAGACGGTCGTAACCCTGCGCCAGACGTAACTGCAGCACGCTGTCGTCGCCGGAAAAAGGTACGGCCTTTTGCAAATACACCAGATACTCGCTGTCTTCCCCGGCATCCAAAAGCGCCGTCGCGTATTGGATGTACCCGCGGCCGTTGCCCGGGCTCTTCCGTGTCACATCCAGCCACAACGTCCGTTCGTTTTCCCAGACCCGGTTCCGCTCATACGTCATCCAGCCCAACCCGCCCGGAACCAATAGCGCGATAACAGCCGAAACGCCCAGTGCAAGGGTCGCCCCGGCCTTCCCGGTCACCGTCGATCGGACCCAACTGATCCAAATCCCACACAGGTGTGCGACAGCAAACGCCAGCCCCGCTGCCGCCAAAAACATTCTGGGATTAGCTTCGGCCGTGCGCTGCGGAACCAAAGCCGTCGGTGCCAGACCGATGAGGAACCACCAAAGCCCGAACGCAACACCGCGCCATCTGTCCCGGCGGCCTGCCAGTACCGCGCACCCAACCAGCACACTGAGGCCCAAGAATCCGGCAATTGGCAGCGGCTGCAGCGGGGACGTCACCGGCCTGAAACCCGAATCCGCGCTCAACCCGAACGGTGCCACAAACGTGTACAGATAGCGCATCGCTACCAGGGGCTGTGTTGACCACCACGCCACAAACGGGATCCGGAAAAGCGGAGACACCGTCCAGACCAAAGCCGTTTGCGCAAACCAGTAACCCCCGCAGATGATTGCCGGAAGCGCCAGCCGTCGGTAACCCGTTTCGGAATCGTACAGGTACGTGAAGGCCAGTGCCAAAAGCGCAAACACTGCAGCTGATGGCTCGGCCAGGAGCGCAGGAATAAGCGGGATCAGGTAAAAGGGAATAGAAATCTTCCGGAAATCCCTGTAAGCGCGCTCCAGTTTCGGCCCGTGATTCCGGATCAGAGACTGCCACGACGTCTGCGGAACTCTGTCCAGGTTCAGGCCTAATCGCAACGGCAGCCTGTGAGACCAGAAAATCCAGAGAGCCAGTGCCATGCACACGCCCGCCGCCCCCATAATCTGCCCGCGCTGCACAACATAATTCACCGTCTCTGCAGCAATCGGGTGCAGGCCAAAGAGCGCTGCGCCGAACAGTGCAACCCCGGCGTCTGTCCCCGGAATCAGCCGGAAAACAACGTACAGTGAAACCATCAGTAGCCCAAACCAAACGAAGCTGTCGATCTGGTAAATCAGCGGGCCGTTTGAACGCGTCACCGAAGCGTCGAAGGCAAACGAACTTAACAGCCACGGCCGGTAATCCGCATTCTCCGGCTCCGTGCTAAACGTCCGGGGACGCGTGAAAAACAGAGGAACGTTTGACAAAGACCGGACGGCTCGGTTATTCACGATCGTCGTGTAGTCTTCGCCGTGAAATCCGTTTTGGAAATGATTTGACCAGACAGCCAGGCCGAAAAGCACGATCGCAATCGGAGCCAGCCACCAGAACAGAAGGGCGCCGGCTCCCTTCTGTTCTGCAGATGGTGTAGGAGTCACGAGGGTTAATTATAGCCTTTGGGTCAGGATCACGAGCGTTGATTCCACCCTCTGCGCAGTGGAGAATT
>JAUZEU010000153.1 GCA_030838885.1 Bryobacterales bacterium
CTGCGTCATGACAGTATTTAACCTATACGTTAATTAAGTATCTTGTCAAACCCGACAGATCTCGCCCAGTCCCACTCACGGCAGAATCCCCCGAAAATACCAACTGCCTGGTATAGGATTCCTCCCGTTGGCTCCCTAACCTCATAGGTTGATGACCCAAGCCCTGCACGGCACGGTGCGATTCACGCAGGTGCTGCCAGCAGCCATGGCGATGGTGCCTGCACTCCTCCTCCAGATGGCATGCGGAACGCATCAGGCCTCCGCACTCCGCTCCGACTCGCCTCCCGAAAGCGTCACAGTAGCAGTGGCAAAAGCCCGTTTGCAGGATCTCTCGCACAACCTGACGGTGACAGCCGAATTCCGGCCATATCAGGAAGTGGAGGTGATGGCCAAGGTTTCCGGGTATGTCAAGAGCATCAATGTGGACATCGGAGACAGGGTTAAACAGGGCCAGCTTCTGGCCACACTCGAATTACCGGAAATGAAGGACGATCTCACGCGGGCTGCAGCGAATGTGCAGCGCAGCCAGGCGCAGGTCCAGCAGGCACGCGAAGAAATCAGGAGATCGGAATCCGGACACCAGATCGCCCATCTCTCGGCCGAACGTCTCGCCGGAGTTATGAAAGCGCGCCCCGGTCTGGTCGCCCAGCAGGAAGTGGACGATGCGCAGGCACGTGACACGTCTGCCGAAGCGCAGCTCAGCGCCGCACGTTCGAACCTTGCCGCGGCCGAACAACAGGTCAGGGTATCGAAGGCGGAACTCGCGCGCTTCGATACCCTGTTCACCTACACCCGAGTTACCGCTCCTTTCGACTGCGTCATCACCAAAAGCTATGCCGACACAGGATCCATGATCCAGGCAGGCACGGCTTCTCAAACACAGGCCATGCCCTTGGTCCGCGTTTCAGAGAACTCTCTCCTGCGCCTGATTCTGCCCGTGCCGGAATCCGCCGTGAGTACCGTGCACGCCGGCCAGCAGGTAGATGTCCGCGTGCCCACCCTGAACCGTACCTTTGCCGGCCGTGTCGCACGTTTCTCAAATAAACTGTCGGCCGCCACGCGTTCCATGGATACCGAAGTGGATGTGCCGAACCCCGGCCTCATCCTGATCCCGGAAATGTACGCCGAGGTGGACCTCACGTTGAAGACAGCTAAACAAGCCCTTACAGTGCCGGTAAACGCAGTGGATGTGGACCCCGCCGCGGAAGGCGGAACTTCTTCCAGCGGCACCACCATGGCTTTGACGCCGGACAACCGGCTGGAGAAGAGGAAAGTGACAATCGGGATGGAAACCGCCGATCGGATCGAGATTCGCTCCGGCCTCAGCGATGGGCAGCTGGTAGTCGTCGGCAGCCGCTCCGCACTGCAGGCTGGGCAGTCAGTTACGCCGAAACTAACCCAACTGTCGGCTGAGAAGTAGGCGTCGAATAACATGTCACGCTTTGCCATCCGCAACCCCTATTTCATCGTTGTCGTTTGTTTAATCGTTGCCGTTATCGGCGCCAGCAGTTTACTCCGCATGCCCGTCGACATGTTCCCCACCATGAACATCCCGGTAGTGGTGGTGGCAACCTTCTACTCCGGTATGCCGCCGGAACAAATCGAGACCGACATCACCAGCCGCTTCGAAAGATTCTTTACGCTCGGTAGTGGCATCGAACATATCGAATCGCGCTCGCTGCCCGGCGTCAGCGTGATCAAAGTGTACTTCCAGCCGGGAACCAACCCGGATTCCGCGGTCACCACGATTTCGAATCTTGCCATGGCGCAGTTGCGCCGGCTTCCGCCTGGCACACTGCCGCCGGTCATCCTGAAATTCGACGCGTCCAGCCTGCCGGTCTGCCTGGTCACCTTCAAAGGCGCAGACCTGAACGAGACAAAACTCCGGGACATCGCGCAATTCAATGTAAGAAACCAAATCGCCAGCGTGCCCGGCGCGTCCGTGCCTCAGCCGTTCGGCGGGCGCTACCGCCAGATCATGGTCTATGCCGACCCGCATAAACTCGAAGCGCATCAACTCAGCCTGATGGACCTAGTGCGTTCCGTAAACGATGCCAACCTCATTCTTCCTGCTGGCGACGTCCCGATTGGACCGCTGGATTACAACGTCTACACCAACAGTCAGCTGGGCACGATTGCAGAGATCGATCAGCTGCCGGTCAAGGTAGTTGGCGAAAATCCGGTCCGCATCTCCGACCTTGGCTATACCAAAGACTCTTCTTCCATACAGACGAATCTGGTTCGCGTGGATGGACAGAAGTCTGTATACCTGCCCGTGCTGAAGCAGGGCGGAGACACCAATACGATTGCTGTTGTGGATGGCATTCGCGAGGGACTGAAGAAGTTACTCGATGTGCCATCACAACTCGTCACAAAGGTTGTCTTCGATCAATCGCAGTTTGTGAAAACCGCAATCGAAACGCTCCTTCACGAAGGCGCTATCGGGCTGTTCCTCACCTCGGTGATGATCCTGGTTTTCCTCGGCAGCATGCGGGCCACCGTCGCCGTCTTCTTCTCCATTCCGCTGTCCGTGCTCGCCGCGTTTATCGCGCTCGCGGCAGGTGGCGGCTCCGTCAACAGCATGGTCTTGGGTGGTCTGGCGCTGGCATTCTCGCGCCTGATCGACAACTCCGTGGTCGTGCTGGAGAACATCTATCGCCACCTTGAACTCGGCGAGCCACCCGAAATCGCGGCGGAGAACGGAGGCAGCGAAGTGGCGTTGCCCGTGCTTTCGGCCACCCTCACCACGGTGGTTGTCTTCTTCCCTGTGACGTTCCTCTACGGAGTCAGCCGTTTCCTCTTTACCGCTCTGGCGATGGCTGTCGCGCTGTCTTTGTTCGCCTCATACATCGTCGCCCTCACTGTGGTTCCGCTCTTCTGCGCCCGTTTCATCAAGGCGCCCGCACACCACGGGACGCCATCATCGGAACACCCGGTTGAGATCCGGCCTGAGAACAAGAGCGGCTGGAAGTGGGGGGAACG
>JAUZEU010000193.1 GCA_030838885.1 Bryobacterales bacterium
AACTTCACACAGCCGATGGCTATGCGCCTTGATGAGGTGGTGAGCGGAATCAAGGCAGACGTCGCAGTGAAGATCTTCGGAGAGGACATTGCGATGCTGGAGAAGCTCGGCGAACAGGCGAGGGGGACATTGAAATCGATTCCGGGCTCGGCGGATGTTCAGGCCGAGATCCTCTCCGGCGTGACCGAGTTGCAGGTTCATGCGGACCGGGCCGCTCTCGCCCGCTACGGCCTGAATGTATCCGACGTACAGGCTATTGTCGAATCGGCTACGGGCGGGCAGCGTGTCTCAGACATGATCGAAGGACAGCGTCGATTCCCTATTGCGGTCCGATTACCGGATCATTACAGGTCAGACCTGGATGCAATGGGCAGATTGCTGCTTCAATCTTCCAGCGGGGAACGCGTTCAGCTGAACCAGGTCGCCAACATGACAGTCGCGCCCGGGCCGGAAATGGTTTCGCGGGAGAACGGACAACGAAGGATCGTGATTCAATCCAATGTCCGCGGCCGGGATCTGGGGAGCTTCGTCGCTGCCGCGCAGCTTGCCATGGGGAGATACGTAAAGTTGCCAGCCGGGTACGAGATCGAGTGGGGTGGTCAGTTTGAGAATCAGCAGCGCGCCACCAGGCGCCTGCTGGTCGTTCTGCCGCTTTCTATCCTTGTCATTCTTGGCCTGCTTGTGGCCACGTTTGGCTCGGTGCCCCAGGCCTTCCTGATTCTTTTCAATGTGCCTTTCGCTCTTGTGGGGGGAATCGGCGCTCTTTGGGTGCGCGGGCTTAATCTGAATGTATCTGCCTCCGTTGGCTTCATTGCGCTGTTCGGTGTGGCGGTACTGAACGGTATCGTCATGGTCAGCTATATCAATCGGCTGCGTGAGGATGGTGCGAAAATGCGGGATGCAGTGCTGGACGGCGCTTCCTTACGTCTGCGACCTGTTCTGATGACGGCATTGGTCGCAAGCCTTGGCTTTATTCCCATGGCCGTTTCCCAGGCGCCGGGGGCGGAGGTGCAGCGCCCTCTTGCTACGGTAGTAATCGGTGGACTGGTGACCTCGACCCTGTTGACTTTGTACGTCTTACCGCTCTTATACCCGTGGTTCACGGGAGCGAAACGCGTCGGTGAAGAGTCGCCCACAAAACAACTGGAACCGGAAGCCGTTGCCTGAACAAGTGCATGAGGATCCTGGTTGTTGAAGACGAATCCGATGCCGCCCGCTTTCTCGCGAAGGGGCTGCGGAACCAGGCCTTCGCTGTAGACATCGCAGTCGATGGCCTGCATGCTGTCGAAAAGGCAGCGCTTGCTACGTACGACGCGATTGTTCTCGACCTGATGTTGCCTGGATTGGACGGCTTTGCTGTTTGCTCACAAATTCGACGCAGCAGCAATATGGTGCCCATCCTCATGCTTACCGCCAGGGACTCTGTACCGGATCGAATTGCCGGCCTGAACGCGGGCGCCGACGATTACCTCATCAAGCCGTTCGACTTTCAGGAACTGCTGGCTCGTCTGCGCGCACTGCTGCGTCGGCGCCCGTTGCTCGAAAGCCCGGTGCTTGAAATAGCCGACCTGCGGGTCGATACACATCAACAGCGCGTAAGCCGCGGGGGGGCGACCATCAATCTGACAACGAGGGAATATTCACTTCTCGAGTACCTGGTGATGCGCAGGGGCGCCGTCGTCGGCCGCGCGGAAATATCCGAGCACGTCTGGGACGAGACTTATGATCCCTTGTCCAATCTGATCGAGGTCTATGTGCAACGGCTTCGCCGCAAAATCGATCAGGGCTTTCCGGTGAGACTCATTCATACGCGCCGGGGTGAGGGTTACCAGCTCACGACAGAAGAGGTACCCGGTGTTTAGAGGCGTTCGCGTCCGGCTAACCCTTTGGTACACCGGAGTGCTCGCAACTGTTCTGCTGGTGTTCAGCATTGGAGTATATTCCGCCCTGGGCACCAGCATGAGGCAGAGACTGGACGACAATCTTCGCTCCGCGACTCAGGTGACCTCTCTCGCGCTGAATCACGAAACCGAAGAACACGGTGGGCGCGAAGCCGGGGAAGCAAATGTCCGACTGGTATTGAACACCATGCACCAGACTTCCTTCCCTCGCCCGGCGATTGCCGTATGGGATGGATCGCGGCTGGTCGCGGAGAAGCCCGGCACGGCCGGGTTGCCCGGAGCGACTCTGGCGCACAAAACCGACATCCGCGCATCGACATCTTTCTCCACATTGCGCAACAGCGCCGGTTCCTACCGGATCGCAACAGCGAGCGTGTGGGTTCCTTCCATCTCGGCCCATTATCAGGTCATCGCGAACGAATCCGCGGAGCCGATCGAGGCGGGACTGGCCAGCATGAGAGAAATCCTGATGATTTTTGTCCCGCTCTGTCTGCTGCTTGCTGCGGCGGGCGGTTACTTCCTTGCCCGGAAGAGCCTGAAGCCGGTTCTTCTGATGACTCAGACTGCGGAGCAGATCAGTTCACACAATCTGGAGCAAAGGCTCAGCACAGGGACATCGCGGGATGAGTTGGGACTGCTTGCCGAGACATTCAACCGGCTGTTCGCACGCTTGCAGGAAGCGTTCCGGCAGCAGCGCCAGTTTATGGCCGACGCATCACATGAGTTGCGTACACCCCTGTCTGTTGCTCTTACCGCAACGCAGGTGAATCTTCAGGTTCGCAATCAGAATGCGCGCGAACTATATGAGGCGCTCGAAGTCGTCCAGAGCCAGTTGTTCCGATTACGGCGAGTCGTGGAAGACATGTTCATGCTTGTCCGGACGGACAACGGCATGCGTGACCTTACCGTCACAAGCTTCTATCTGGGCGAAGTGATTCTTGACAGCGTCCGCGCGGCGAAGGTACTGGGCGATGTGCGCAACGTACGGGTGACTTCCTCAATTATGCGGGAAGCATGCTTTATCGGTGATGAAGGTCTTTTGCGTCAACTCTTCCTGATTCTGCTCGATAACGCAGTAAAATACACGCCCCATGGCGGGAATGTCGACCTGGCGTTGCGAGCGGCTGGCGACGAATATGAGATTCAGGTAAGTGACACCGGATGCGGCATTGCCGCACCGGATCAGCCCTTCATCTTCGATCGCTTCTTCCGTGCCGACAAATCCCGCTCGCGACGGGATCCCGGAGCCGGAAGCGGAGCGGGGCTGGGGCTGGCCATCGCAAAATCGATCGTCGAACTACACAAGGGCGAGCTAAAGCTTGAACACTCCGGACCCTCGGGAAGCATGTTCTCTGTTCGCCTTCCATGTCCTGCCATCGAAGCAGAAACGCCATCCGTCAGCAGTCCGGCGAGCGGCGTCATGCAGCATTGAGCTTCCTCCCGGACTCGGCATTCGCACTGCGCGGTGCCTCCGCCGCCTGACTTGCATAACCAGAGAAGGAATATCTAAATGAAGAACCAGAAATATCAATCAGGCATGCCGCGTCCAGCCTCACCAATATCAGAAGGTCCTCGGCCAAGCCTACAGCCAGCATTCCGAAGAGATGCGAGTACATCTGATTTGTGGCTGCGAAAACATGGCCAAATCTAAGAGGCTTACGGAATCACCTTGTCGGTGAATACTGGGCGAATTCAGATCTGAGCGACACTCCAGAAAGGCTTTCCGCTGGCGCTCTCCGATGTTGGCCTCAACATCGTCGAGAACAATTTCGCTCAGGGTAACGCGGCCCCGGAACTGGCGCGGGTGTAACGCGCCCGAACTATGTGGGCGGCTGTGACCCGGTAATTACCGGGTCGGCGGTTTCGAAGTTGAGCAAGTGGTTCAACACGGCCTGCTACCCCTCGCCGCCGGCATTTGCATTCGGCAACGAACCGAAAGTTTCCCCGGTCCTGCGGGCACAGGGAATTGATAACTTCGATTTTCCGCCGTCAGGAAGACAGCCATTACGGAACGCATCAACATGGAATTCCGTGCAGAGTTCTTCAACATCTTCAACCGCGTTCAGTTCGCGCCTCCAGGAGAACAGCTGGCCGCATCGGGTTTTGGAATTGTGAGCGCTCAATATAACCAGCCCAGACTGATACAATTCGCCCTGCGGCTGTCCTTCTGACTATGACCATGACCCGAAGAAACCTCATCCGGCTTGCGGCGGGTCTTCCTGCCGCCGCATGGCTTTCAAATTACCGGGCTCTTGCCGCGCCGTCGGCGAAGCTGGTCAAAATCACCGGCATCAAAACGATGGGCCTGGACAACGTCAATGACGGATGTCTGGTCCGTATCGATACGGACGCAGGTTTGACTGGCTACGGAGAAGCGGGCCTGCCCTCGGCCGCGGCGCGCGAACGAATCGCGATGATTCTGCCGCAGCTGGTGGGGCAGGATCCTCTCGCCATCGAAC
>JAUZEU010000202.1 GCA_030838885.1 Bryobacterales bacterium
TAAATTCGTCAGCAAGGAATTTCGCCGCGAGCGCACCGTCATCCGCGTCGGCAAAGCCGAGATCGGAGGCGACCACTTCGTCACCATGGCCGGCCCCTGCTCCGTCGAAAGCGAAAAGCAGATCATGGAAACGGCCTATGCCGTAGCCGCCGCAGGCGCCACCATTCTGCGTGGCGGCGCTTTCAAACCCCGCACCTCGCCGTACGATTTTCAGGGTATGGAAGGCGACGGACTCAAACTCCTCGCCAAAGCAAGGGAAGCTACCGGCCTCGCGATTGTCACGGAAGTGATGAGCGATCGCGACGTGGAACTGGTGGCCGAATACGCCGACATCATGCAGGTGGGCGCGCGCAACATGCAGAACTTTGCCATGCTGAAGGCACTCGGCCGCTGTGGTCGTCCCGTCATGCTGAAGCGAGGCCTGAGCGCCACGATTAAAGAATTGCTGATGTCCGCCGAATACATCGTGGCACACGGCAACCCCCATGTGATGCTCTGCGAGCGCGGCATCCGTACTTTCGAAACGGCCACCCGAAATACCTGCGATATCTCAGCTGTTCCTGTGCTCAACGAACTCACGCACCTGCCCGTCATCATCGATCCAAGCCACGCGGTCGGCAAGCGCAGCCTGGTTCCCCCGATTGCTCGCGCCGCTGTCGCGGTCGGCGCCGATGGCATGATCGTGGAGGTTCATCCCTGCCCCGAAAAGGCCGTCAGCGATGGCGCCCAATCGCTCACCATTGAAGGCTTCCGCGAAATGATGAAGACTCTTGCGGGTTATGTCAGCCTCTGGAGGCAGGAACGAGAAGCTCAGATGGCAGTGGCGGTCTAAGCGGTTGCAGGTCACGCGAAGACACGTCACGCTGGGCATCGTCCTGGCCGGCGTGTCTCTCGCCGGCGTCACCGTTTTCCTGAAGGTACGAGACGACCGCGCCTTCAAGAGTTCAGCACTGCAGCTCTCCAGATTTCCCGTGGATCCGGCTGGCGCAGCCGTCATCAGCATCGACTTAGTGACGCTAAGGCGCGCCGGACTGCTCTCGGCTTCGAAGATCGATCCGGAACCGGAATACAAGCAATTCCTGCAAGGCACCGGATTCAATTACCGCCGCGATCTGGACCAACTGCTCGCGTCGTTTTCGAACAGCGGAACCTTCTTTCTGGCCCGCGGCCGTTTCGACTTGACCAAACTTCGCGAATACGTGCAGCGACAGGGCGGCACCTGCTACGAACAACTCTGCCGCATGCAGGGTTCGAAACCTGAACGCCGGATTTCATTCCTTCCGCTTCGCGACGACTTCATCGCGTTGGCCGTCAGCAGTGATGATCTTGCGGCCACCCGGCTCACAAAGACCGGTCAGGCCCTCGAAACTCCGCTACCCACTTCTCCGGTCTGGCTCTCCGTCCCGGGCGCAACCCTGCGCCAACCCGGTCTTATTCCACCCGGAATGAAGCAAATGCTCTCCACTTTGACGTCCGCCGACCGGGTGGTAATTGATGTCGGACCCACCTCGGGCGGCATTGAAGCACGACTCGATGCGTCCTGTCGCACAAAGGACGATGCCAGCGTGCTCGCCAGTCAGCTTCGCACCGCCGCCGGGCTCATTCGCGAGGGCATCGCCAATAAAACGTTGCCGCCCGATGACGATCTGGCGCGCATGCTCGCGGCCGGTACTTTCGATCACACCGGCAGTCATGTGGCAGGCAGGTGGCCGGTGGCAAAAGGGCTGCTGGATAGCCTGACCGCGGGTCTCTAAAGATGGCGCGCATTGTAGTCTGCGGCAACATCGTTTTCGACATCTTAGCCCGGCCTGTTGAAGAGGTTCGCTGGGAAGCTACCACCCTCGTCGAGAATGTAGAACAGCAATTGGGCGGCAATGCGGGCAGCACGTCCTACACCTTGGGTAAGCTGGGGATTCCAGTCACAGTCGTAACGCTCGTGGGCCGTGACGCCAGTGCTGAGGTTATCCTCGGGCGGCTCCAAAGCGCAGGCGTGGATCTGAGCCTCGTTCAGCGGGTGAACGCGGCCACATCCATTGCACTCGCGCTCATCCGTCGGAACGGACACCGGGCTCTGCTCTATCAGTTGGGCGCATCAGCTGAAGATTTCCTGCCGTTTGACCTTCCGCCGGACGCTGTCCACTTCCATCTCGCCGCCGTGTTCCGGATGCGGCACCTTCGGCAGATTGCGCCCGATCTTCTCAAGAACGCGCGGGAGGCCGGGCTGCGTACTTCCCTCGACACGCAATGGGATACGGAGGGCGAATGGATGAAAGTTTTGGCGCCCAGCCTTCCCTGGACAGATTACACGCTGCTGAATGAGGATGAGGCACGTGAGTTGACCGGCCACAGGGACCCTGCAAAAGCGGCGCAGGTGCTCCGCGACGCCGGCGCCCGTGATGTAGTCATCAAGCTGGGCGGGCGCGGCTGCTGGGTGAATGGAGTGGAAATTCCGGGTCACAAGGTGGACGTGGTGGACACGACCGGTGCCGGCGACTGCTTCTCCGGCGGTTTCATCGCGGCGCTGCAGCGGGGCATGAGCGTCGACGACGCTGCGCGTTTCGCCAATGCCGTGGGCGCCTTGGCGGTCGGCAAAATGGGAGCGACGGCAGGCGTACTGGATTGGGACGGAACAGTACAGACGATCAGACGCTACCTAAAGTAATAAACCGGCACAACCGATTATTACTCAGGAGAGCCAGACGGTAATGGCCCAAATCGAGAACGCGGCGGATGCAGGCGCAACCGGACATTCGCAGGACTACTTTTCGGGAATTGCCGGTTTCCCTTCGAAGAAGCTGCAGGAGCATCCCCTTACCTTAATCACCGCACGCCAGGATACAACAGACCAGCGCGTCATCTCCGACGGCGAGGAAATTCTACCACTGCAGCGTCTGCTGCAGGAGAAAGATCAGGCGCTTTTTCGGGCAACACTCTCCAGCACCGATCTGCAACGGCGGCTCGAACAGGCCACGTTGGAAACCGAGAACCTGAGGGTAGAACTCAGCGAGGCGCAGCGCCCGGCTGAAGCTTTGGCCCGCTCCACCGGCTTGAGTCTGGAAACGCAACAGGAGGTCAACCGACAGCGCAAGGAATGGCTGAGAAGCCAGAAAACACTGGAGGGAGACCATGCCCAGTGCAAGGCCGAACTGGTTCAGCTACGAGGTAATTCTTATAAGTTGCAGCAGCAGCTCGAACTCGAGTCGCGTGCACGCCGCATGGAGGCTGCGCAGTCTTCGGCAAAGATTTGCAGCCTGGAACGAAGCCTTTCGGCGGCTAACATTGAGCTCTCAAAGGCATACGCGGCAGCGGGAAAATCAAAGGCAAGACCCCGTGTCGGTGTAGCGTTCGCAAGCGTCACCGCGATCATGGTCGCGGCGGTTGTCTGGACGCAAATGCCGACCGCCGCAAGCGCTCCGGTAGCCCCGGTCGCCCGCAAAGAACCGGTACCTTTGACCACCCCATATTTCCAGACCGGCGCGGGATTTCAGAATTCCCTGGGAAGGCTGAACGAAGCCCTTTCATCCTTCGGAAACCGGTCGCCCGAGGAAATACTTCGTGACGTCCGCCTTCGCGGCGCAGACCATTCAGTGTGCGCGTTTCAGTGGAATAACGGGCAGCCCGCGCTGCTCTACGGGGGCGAGGGCGTAAACCAGAGTTT
>JAUZEU010000237.1 GCA_030838885.1 Bryobacterales bacterium
CCACGGGAATGCGGAATCTGGATCTGGCCCGCCAGGCTATTGAACTCTTTCCGGGCTTTGGCTGGCCGCTCGCTTCTGTCCGATACCTGTTACCAGTGTTCGGCTCAGCCACGCCGTGGAATCGCGAACTGGCTCTCGCCATCGGTGCGGGTGTGACTACCAATAACCTGTGGGCCTTCGATCACATCTGTCTGTACAATCTCGATGTTCCGGAGCGGGGACTGGAGCGCCGCTCGACAGTACAGGCAAGCTAGTATCCTGTAATGGATGTCATTACAGGCGGAGACTGGTCAAACAGCCGAGGTTAAAACGCCCTGGCAACGAGTCCAGAACGCGCGGCATCCCAAGCGCCCTCACACGCTCGACTATGTGGAGCGCATCCTGACGGATTTTCAGGAGATCCGCGGCGACCGTCTTTTTGGCGATGACGCAGCCATCGTATGCGGTATGGCCCGGCTGGAAGGGCAGCCGGTCATGCTCGTCGGCGAGCAGAAGGGCCGGGATACAAAGCAGAAGCTGCTTCGCAATTTCGGCATGCCCAAACCGGAGGGATACCGCAAGGCCTTACGCGCCATGCAGATGGCGGCCAAATTCGGCCGACCCATCGTCGCTCTGCTGGACACCCCCGGCGCATACCCCGGCATCGATGCGGAAGAGCGGGGTCAGGCTGAGGCGATTGCCCGTAATCTTCGTGAAATGGCCCGGCTGCCTGTGCCCGTAATTTCCGTCTGTATCGGCGAAGGCGGCAGTGGTGGAGCGCTGGCGCTTGGGGTGGGCAATCAGGTGCTGATGCTGGAAAATGCGGTCTACAGCGTTATCTCACCGGAAAGCTGCGCCGCTATTATCTATCGCGACGCTGCCAAAGCCGAACAGGCCGCCGCGGCACTCCGCCTCACGGCAGAGGATTTGCTGAAGCTGGGGCTGATCGATGGCATTATCCCGGAACCGCCCGGCGGCGCCCATGAGGATTACGACGAAGCGGCACGTTTTCTGAAGGAACGTCTGCTGCAGTCTCTGGCCGAACTCGCCCCGCTCTCTTCGCACGAGGTAGTGCAGAAACGCTACGAGAAGTTTCGCAAAATGGGCAACTTCTTTCAGGGTTCATAGCCATGCCGAAGTCCAAACGCAAATGGCCGGTGATAGCGGGCGTGGCTTTCCTGCTGCTTTTCATCGCGGCCCTTGTCTATACCTCCGGCGGAAACAACACGTACCGTTGCGAAGTCTGCGTGACCTTTGAAGGGCGCACGGTCTGCCGAAACGGCGCCGCCCCCACCAAAGAGGGCGCCGAGCGTATTGCCAGCGATACCGCGTGCACGGACCTTTCCAGCGGGATGACCAGCCTGATGCAGTGCCAGAATAACGCCCCCCGCAAAGTTACCTGGAAGCAATAAGCGACGCCTTTTCAGCCGTTTAGCAATTTGTCGCGCTTATTGCGTGGTATTCTGTATGGAAACCTTTGAACAAAGCGGGGCAGATTTGCGTCTACTGAACTTGGCCGAGCGTTCACCCTCACATTTGGAGTACCTGTAACTGTGAAAACGAAATGGAAGATATTGATTGGCGTTCTTGTGGTGCTGATGATCGCGGGCGGTGTTTTCGCCAGCGTGAAATACAGCCAGAAGGGCGTTGTTACCGTTCAAACGGGTAAGGTTCTGAAAGAGGATCTGGCCAGCGTGGTCACCGCGTCCGGCGAAGTGAAGCCGCGTAACTACATCACGATTGGCGCCGAGTACTCGGGCCAGCTCACAGACATCATGGTAAAGGAAGGCGCTCACGTCCGGAAAGGCCAGTTGCTGGCCCGCATCGACGAGGCTCAGTCGCAGGCGGATGTTGCCGCCCAAAAGGCCGCGCTGAGTTCCGCCGAAGCCGATGCTGCCGCGAGCGAAGCGTCCGTGAGCGCGGGTGAGGCTTCCGTCCGCGCCGGCGAGGACAACATCGCCGCCCTTGAAGCAACAGTGAATCGGACCAAATCCGATCTGGGGAGGTATGACAGGGATTTTAAGCGCGGCGAGCAACTTTTCAAAGACGGTCTGATTCCGCGTTCGGACTTTGAACAGCGCCAGGCCGCCTACGAGAGCCAGAAGGCTTCCGTCGCCGAGTCGCAGTCCCGAGTAGTTCAGGCCCGAACGCAGCTCGCGCAGTTGCGGGCACAGCATGCGCAGTTGAGGGCTCAGCTGGCTGGTTCCCAGAAGAAGATCGCACAATCCCAGGCGGCGCTGACCCGTGTCGACGACATTCTGAGAAAACACAATGCCGTTGCACCTATTGACGGCCTTGTTACGTATCTACCTGTGCGCGTGGGTGAAACAGTTCAGCCCGGCGTTCAGAATTCGGCCGCCAGCACGATCATGACGATCGCGGATTTGTCGATCGTCACCGCTGAAGTGAAAGTCGATGAGACAGACATCGTGAACGTGAAGCTCGATCAGCCAGCGGAGATTACTGTAGATGCTATCCCCGGACGCGTCTTCATCGGGCACGTGATCGAAATCGGTAACACGGCGATCCTGCGTTCCACGGGTCTGGCCGCATCCACCAGCACTACTTCCAGCCAGGAAGCAAAGGACTTCAAAGTGGTTGTAGCAATGGACAATCCCCCGGATGAGATCCGTCCAGGCCTCTCCTGCACGGCAAAGGTGACCACTGCCACCCGTAAGAATGCCACCGCCGTTCCGATCCAGGCGCTCACGACCCGAACCAAGGGCGACCTGCTCGCCGATAAGGACAAGCCCGTGAATCCCACCCCCGCCGTTGTCAAGGCGAACAAGGAAGAAGTGCAGGGCGTCTTTGTGGTGACTGCGGGCAAGGCGGAATTCCGCAAGCTCCAGACAGGCATTACCGGCGCCACCGAAATCGAAGTGCTGAACGGAATCAACGTTGGGGACGAGATTGTCACCGGCAGCTACCAGACTATCCGCAGCATGAAGAACGGCGCGACCGTGAAGATCGACAACAAGCCGCCAGTCGCTAAACCGACTACGTAAACTGAGAACAGGACCCATGGCACAGGCATTAGCTGACGAAGCAGTGGAGAAAGGCGAGCGTCTCAAAAGAGACGGCATCGTCATTCGCACCTACGACATCTGGAAGACCTACACCATGGGCGACCAGGTGATCAACGCGGTATCCGGCGTGGATATGGAGATTAAACGCGGCGAGTATGTCGCGATCATGGGTCCTTCAGGTTCCGGCAAATCGACCCTGATGAATCTGATCGGCTGCCTGGATACGCCGTCAAAGGGCGAATACTACATCAATGGCCGCCTGGTCAGTGAGATGAACGACGATGAGCTGGCGACCATTCGCAATAAAGAGATCGGCTTCGTCTTCCAGACATTCAACTTGTTGCCCCGCGCCAGCGCGCTGCACAATGTGGAGTTGCCTCTGATCTATAACGGCACCCCGCCAGCCGTGCGTATCGCCAAGGCCAAAGCGGCGCTCAAGCAGGTGGATCTGGAACAGCGCATGAACCACAAGCCCAATGAGCTTTCCGGAGGTCAGCGCCAGCGCGTGGCGGTTGCACGTGCGCTGGTGAACAGCCCTTCGATCATCCTTGCGGATGAGCCTACCGGCAACCTGGACTCTGCCACCGGCAACGAAATTATGGCGTTGTTCGGGCGTCTGCATAGTGAGGGCAACACGATTATCCTGGTCACCCACGAGCACGATATTGCGCTGCATGCCAACCGCATTATTGCTGTCCGCGACGGTAAGGTGGAGCGGGACGAACCCGTTCCACACTAGAGCAGTACGGGTTTCACAACTTGCCCGGCTACATCGGTAAGCCGGAAATCACGGCCCTGGAATCGGTATGTGAGGCGCTTGTGATCGATTCCGAGGCAATGCAGGATTGTCGCCTGCAGATCGTGGACATGCACCGGGTTCTTAGTGATGTTGTAGCTGTAATCGTCGGTCTCGCCATAGGTCACGCCCGGTTTGATACCACCGCCCGCCATCCAGACGGTGAAACAGCGCCCGTGGTGATCCCGGCCATAGTCGGTCGCGGTTAAGCGGCCCTGGCAGTAGACCGTTCGCCCAAATTCACCACCCCAGATCACCAGCGTGTCATCCAGCATGCCGCGTTGCGCCAGGTCCTGCACGAGAGCGGCGGACGCCTGATCCACGTCTTTGCACCGCTTCGGGAGGTTCTCCGGGAGCCCGCCGTGATGGTCCCAATCGCGGTGGTACAGCTGAATAAAGCGGACGCCGCGTTCGGCCAGCCTGCGGGCCAGCAGACAATTGGCAGCAAAGGTTCCGGGCCTTTTCGCATCGGCGCCGTAGAGTTCGAACGTGCTCGGCGGTTCTTTGGAGATGTCAGTCAGGTCTGGCACCGAAGATTGCATCCGGAAAGCCATCTCATATTGCGCTACGCGCGCGCTGGTCTCGGGGTCGCCGAACTCGTCAGCCGTGATTTTGTTCAGTTGGCCCAGGGCGTCCAGAAAGCCCCGGCGGTTCCTTTCGGAAAAGCCTGGCGGATTCGAGAGGTACAGCACCGGGTCGCCACCCGACCGGAATTTCACGCCCTGATAGCGGCTGGGCAGAAAGGCGCTGCCCCACAGGCGGTCGTAGAGCGGCTGGCCACCGCCAGCGCTGGAGATCATGACGCAGAAGGCCGGGAGATCATCGGTCTCCGAACCGAGACCGTATGACACCCAGGCGCCCAGGCTGGGGCGTCCGCCTAAACGGAAGCCGGTCTGGAACATGGTTACCGCGGGGTCGTGATTGATCTCTTCGGTGTTGACGGTCTTGATGAACGTGAGCCGGTCCGCAATCTTTGCGGTATACGGCAGCAGGTCGCCGACCCACGCGCCCGATTGGCCGCGCTGCTGCAGGCTGAATTTTGACGGCACCACCGGGAAGGTCGACTGCGAGGCCGACATGCCTGTGAGCCTCTGGCCGTTGCGGATGGACTCGGGAAGGTCGGTGCCCTGGAACTCAACCAGGCGGGGCTTATGGTCGAAGAGTTCGATCTGGGAAGGGCCGCCGGACTGAAACAGGTAGATGACGCGTTTTGCTTTGGCGGCGAAGTGTGGCAGCCCGGGCAAGCCACGTTGAACATGCTCCGCTCCCTGTGCCTCCTGGTTCATCAGGGAGGCCAATGCGATACCGCTAAACAGTCGTCTGGTCATCGCTTACTCTTTCGTAATCGTCTCATCCAGATTGAGGATCAGACTCGCTACGCCGGTATACGCGGCGAGTTCCGATGGGTCAAGGCTGGCATTGACAGGCGAATCTCCTTCACGGGTATAGTCAGCCGCGGCTTTGGGGTCCGCACGATAGTTCGCCTGCAGTTGCCGGAACGTTTGGAGCAGTATCTCCCGCTGGCGCGCGACGGGCTTGCGTGCGGTCGCGAGCGCGAAGCCGTATTCCAGGCGGGTCTCCGGTGTAGTTCCGCCCTGGCTCATCATGCGTTCGGCGAGTTTGCGGGAGGCCTCTGTGAATGTGATTTCATTCATCAGATCGAGTGCCTGCAGGGGCGAGTTGGTGCGGTTTTCGAAGACGGCGCACTGCTCACGGTTCGGCGAATCGAAGTTCATCATGTAGGGATGCGGAATGGTGCGCTTCCAGTAGGTGTAGAGGCTGCGGCGATACAGGTCTTCGCCCTTCGATTGCACGTATCCATTGTTGCCTGAAAGTTCTTGCCAAAGGCCTGCCGGTTGATACGGCTTCACGGACGGCCCTCCCGGCTTTTCCGTGAGGAGACCTGAAACAAAGAGTGCCTGATCACGAATGGCTTCCGGCCCCAGGCGCAAACGAGGGCCGCGGGCGAGCAGACGGTTGTCCGGGTCCTTTTCGAGCAGCGCAGGGGTGGCAACCGACGACTGTCGGTAGGTCGCGCTCATGACGATTTGCTTCTGGAGTGCTTTCACGTTCCAGCCGTTTTCCATGAACTCTACGGCCAGCCAGTCAAGCAGTTCCGGATGGACAGGCCATTCGCCCTGCGAGCCGAAGTCATCCACGGTTTTCACAATTCCAAAGCCAAAGAATGTTTGACA
>JAUZEU010000296.1 GCA_030838885.1 Bryobacterales bacterium
CCGGCCCGCGAACCGACACAAGTGTGTTCGATCCGATAAGCTGATTGAGCTCGATTGCCTTAGATAATCCGTCGCCCGAGAACGAGACAATCTCGTTGTGTGTGGAACGGCATCGAAGATTCAGGTCGTCCAGCTGCGATTTTACCTGCTTTGCCTCCGGAGAACTCCATTTCATGAACGTGACGGCAGAGAACTCGATGATGTTGTAGCCGGCTTTCGCGATTGCACGCAGAGTCGCCGGCAGATCCTCCTGAATGTTTCTGTTTACTGCCGTCTGCTGCAGTCCCACGGGAACTTGTTTGGTGTCTTGGGCCGTGGCGCGCATAAGCGATGCGGCGCTTAGGATTGCGAACTGGCGGCGGGAAAGTGATTGCCGATTCATGATCGACACGATATCATCATTTCCGCAGTCCGTCTTTACTGAAAAGAGAGTCCCTGCGGTCGGCCCGACGTCAGACCGTCGGCGGTATGAAAGCCCAAGCAATTCAGAGCCGCGGCCAAACAAATCTGACCATGCCAATGGCAACCACGAACAGCGCGAACGCGGATGGCTCGGGCACGGGTTGAAGGGGCGTCAGCAGAAAGCCTTCCTGAACCCCGCTTGCGTTTATGGCCCCATTTGCCACAATCTGGCCAAGCACATTGATTCCACGGCCTTCGGTAAGTGTGATACCCAGCGCCGGATCGATCAGCGCGTTCAGATCTGTCATGAAGCCATCGCTGTAAATGAAAGCGTGCTGGTCGGTGTTCCCTGGGATATACGACGAACCCGTGATTTGTCCGGAGTCATTTATCCCCATTCCTGTACTCGACACTCCTCCGAGAGTTCCCAAATCCTCCATCGCGCCATTTCGGAAGAGAAAGGCATGCTGCGCGTTGTTGCCATTGTTCCCGGCTGACCCGGTAACTTCTCCACGGCTGTTGATAGCGAGTCCGTCGCTGTAGCGCCCTCCGAGGGTTCCGAGGTCCATCAGGGTGCCGTTCTGGTAGAGAAAGGCGCGGTTTCCGCCGTCGGCGGTAGATGACACCCCCGTAATTTGTCCTGCATTGTTAATGGCCGAGCCCCAGCTAAAGACGTTCCCTCCCAGCGTCCCGATGTTCGTGAAAACACCGCCGCTGTAGTAGAAGGCATAGGGTCCAACATCCGCGCCGTCTTGTGGCCGCCGGGTAAAGGATTGCCCGGTGATGGATCCGGAATCGTTGATTCCAATTCCCCGGCTGGAGCTACCCCCGAGCGTACCGATGTCGGTCATTATGCCGTTGCTGTTTAAAAATGCATGTTGCGCGTTCTGCGCAGCGTTAATGGAAGATCCAGTCACCTGCCCCGCCGCGTTGATTGCGAAGCCGGCACTCTGGTAGCTGAACAAGCCTGGCAAAGTTCCCAGGTCGGTGATGGCATGGTTAGTGTAGAGGAATGCGTGGTAAATAGTTGCATAACCGTCAGCAGCAGGTATGTAACTTAAACCGGTGACTTGTCCGGAATCGTTCAATGCTGTAGCTACAGTGGATCTCCCGAGGATCGTTGTACCGCCGAGCGAGCCAACCTGCTCGACACTGTAGAGCAGGTTGGCTGCGAAAGCCGGGACTGCACACATGATCACGAGAACAGCCTTCAAAACGGATCTGGAATTCATCTCCTGCGCTGAGCAAGTTTATTGCGAAAGCAACATGTTTGCGTGCGGGAGGGTCCTGGGAGAGAAATCCCCACGTAGCGAAGGCTCCGGGAAGACCCGTGAGCACATGGGGATTTGGCGCAGCAACATGGACGCGGTGCTGCGCAGTTGCCCTCACCTCCTGGATCGCCAGAACTCATCGGATTCTTACCTGGAAGATTCGATACAATATCGTGATGAGGCGAATTGACTGAGCAGGTTCAATCGAATGCGCGACGAATTCTGCCAATCTGTGGTGATTCCGGTCTATAACGAACAATCCACCCTCAATCAGGTCCTGAAATTACCTCGAAGTGTCCGAAGTAATCGCGCTGTTCTCAACCTGCTGACAAGCCTAAGCTTCATGGATGTGAGGACAGGCTACAAGGCCCTTTGGGGGAGGTCATCGTAACATGGTCATAACTTCAAAGGGGTTTGGTCTGGAAATCGAATTAGCAGCCAAAGTGCGAAAGTCGGATGCGCTGGTCAGGAATGCCGGGGCATTACGCAAGCGTTTCTCAACGCGAGAGCATGCCTCGCCCAATACCATCCCCACCGACACTCTCACCTACAAGGCAGATAATGTGGACTCATAAATATTGGCTCTCGCACCCAGTGATTTTATCTGCGCTCATCGGTGCCGTTGCTTTGGCCATTCTTCTGCCGGCCACTGCAGTAACTAACCCGGCCAGACAATTTCCGCCCGGGACCGATTCAGCCCAGTATCTTGCGATTGGCAAGAGCATTGCCCAGGGGCATGGATATAGGGACACAGTGGGCTTTTGGCCGGAGTTGCCGGCCTATGATCGAATGCCGGTCTGGCCAGTTTTTTTATCGATAGCACTGAAGGTGTCACCTGCCAAGGCAAGCCCGGAAGCTGTTGCGCGATTCACCAATGCAATCTGCCTGGCTCTGGCTGGCGCGGCATTTGGATTGCTTTGCCGCCGGCTCAGAGTGCGCCCCGCCTTGTGTTTAGCTGCGGGACTCTCGGTCTCACTGTCTCCGATTCTCATGTACTACGGAAATGAGGGGATGTCGGAAATATCCTTTGTGTTTGTCGTCGGAACTGGATTGGCGCTTGCTTTCTCGGGCTCGCGCTATCTCTATCCTGCGTCCTTGATTATCGGATTGGGCCCGTTAGTCCGTTCAAACTTTATTATGGTGCCGGTCCTCTGCTTTGGCCTCGCATTCGGAATTCCCGGCTTGCGTGGAAAGTTGCGGGCCCACTGCAGTCTGTCCAGAGCTTTACTTGCACTACTTCTGGTACTGTTACCCACCATTGCATGGACAATGCGCAATTATGCAATTACGGGGCGGCCGTTCTTAGTCAGTTCGCTTGACGGTGAGACACTGTATGGATCCAACAATGATGCCACCGCTAACAATCTCGTTTATTGGGGCTATTGGGTGTTTCCGGATAGTATTCCCGGTGAAAGGCCCAAGGCGGAACTGGCCAGGAGCTTAGCCAGCGACCTTGCGGTCAACGATTACTACCGTCAGAAGGGCATTGCGTGGATTCGTGGCCATATATCTGCGATGCCCCGCCTGATTGTCGGAAAAATGGTTCGCGCGGCAGTTCCCGTGCCATGGGCACAGTCGCCGCCACCCGCTGAGTTTGCCGCCTTCCTCTGTCGGTTTATGGTGCAGTTATCTTTTCTGGCACTGATCCCTTACTGGTGGCCGCAAATGAATCGAACGTATGTCTTCTTTCTGGCAGCGCTCATTCTCTGTCACGTGATTACGACCGTTATCTTTTACGGCTCAGCTCGCTTCAGTTATTGCTTTCTCGAAATATTTTTCGTTCCATGCATATTCTGCGGGATCGAGATGCTGCTGTCACGCAGGCTTTCAGGGAGTAGCCGTTTTCCCGCGTTAGCGGTGGCTGCCCCGCGCTGATTCCAATCGTTTCGAATGGTCGGTTCGCTATCCGGCTGAAGAATCTTCAACGATCAGTCGCCCGCGAGCGCTCCGGGAAGCGGCCTTTTGGATGGCTTCCATCCGCTCACGCGCTATCACGAGACCGGAGATCCGGAGAGCTGGCAAAGAGTAACGTTGCATTGCGGCTATCAACTTCGGATGCCTTGATTCAGCGCAAGTCGATTCCGTAAGTGTCTGGACAAGTCGTGGCGTGGTAGCCCACATTGGACGTTTGTTTGCATGGGCGTCGCCGTGGCCGACAACGATAACCCGATGCAGGACTGGTGTCCCGACTGCAATCCATGGTTGATTGCCATCTCGGTCATGCTTCCCACTTTTATGGAAGTGCTGGACACGTCAATTGCTTCCGTGGCACTTCCACATATAGCCGGAAGCCTGTCTGCCACAACGGATGAAGCTACCTGGGTGCTCACCAGCTACCTGGTTGCCAATGCGGTGATTCTTCCCACCAGTAGCTGGTTTTCCCTGCGGTTCGGGAGGCGCAACTTCCTGCTGACCTGCATTGTGATTTTCACCCTGGCGTCCATCGCTTGCGGCGCCGCAACGAATCTGGGCATGATTCTGATCTCGCGCGCTCTGCAGGGCGCGGGCGGCGGCGCGCTTCAACCTCTCTCACAGGCCATCCTGTTGGAGAGTTTCCCGCCCGCTAAGCGCGGGTCGGCCATGGCGGCATTCGGACTGGGCGTGGTAGTGGCACCGGTGCTGGGCCCGACTCTGGGAGGCTGGCTAACGGACAGCTACTCCTGGCGATGGGCCTTCTACATAAATATCCCAATCGGAATTCTGGCGGCCTGGATGATCGTCCAGTTCGTGAAAGACCCGCCGTACATTAAGAACGCAAGACCGGGGGGAATAGACAAGATCGGCTTTGGCCTTCTCGCGATTTGGCTGGCAGCCCTGCAGATTATCCTCGATAAAGGCCAGGAAGACGACTGGTTCAACGCGGTCTGGATCCGGTGGATGACCGTTGTCCTTGTTGCATCGTTTATTGCGTTTCTGGTCGTCGAACTACGTTCGGATAAGCCGCTGGTTGATCTGCGCGTGTTTCGTAACCGGAACTTTGCGCTCGGGTGCGTGCTGATCGGCCTTTTCGGCGGCGTGATCTATGGAATCGTGACTTTGCTGCCTCTTTTCTACCAGACGCTGATGGGTTACACCGCGCAAGCAGCAGGGCTCGCCGTAAGTCCGCGAGGGATTGGCGCGCTGGTAGTGATGCCGATCATTGGTGTTCTGACCGGTCGCATTGACAGCCGCTGGATGATCGCGGGAGGGTTCTTCGCATTTGGGGTTACCAGCTTATGGATGGGCGGCCTCACACTGCAGATTTCGCAGTGGTCTTTGCTGTGGCCGATCATCATCAGCGGGATGGCATCGGGCATGATATTCGTTCCCCTGTCCACCACCGCCATGGGCACGCTTCCAAACCAACAAATCGGAAACGCCAGCGGCCTTTATAACCTGCTTCGAAACGTGGGTGGAAGCATCGGCATTTCGATCGTTAACACCTTGGTTTCCCGCCACCAGCAGGTGCACCGGTCGGAACTGGTGCAACATCTGGCGCAGGGCCGATTGGCATTGGAGCAGCGACTGCAGGCTCTGCAACAGCTGTTCGGCGGCTCCGGGCCCGGGCTGAGCGAGATGCGCGCTTACGGAGTAATTGAGCAAACCCTTTCCACGCAGGCTGCTCTTTGGTCTTACGTAGACGATTTCCGGTACCTGGCTCTGGCGTGTTTCTTCTGCATACCGATCGCGCTTTTCCTGAAGAGAGTCCGCGCCACGGGCGGACCCTCAATGGCTCACTGACAGGTGTTGCTGCTTTTAATTCTTCTTAACCGGTTCGCGGAAACCGCGCTCGACCATGTCCTTCGGATCCGTCGAAACAGGGCCATCCCGCCAGAGCCAGCGCATCATTTCGGGCATGATAGCGCCGCCGAACTTCTGCCCATGCAGATTTACTCCCCAGGAGTAATTTACGTCATAGCCCTTTTGGTTCAGAGCCTTCATGAGGCGCACGTTCTGATAAAACCAGTCGCGCTTTTCGTCGTACTCGCCGGTGCTGCGGAGACCGCGGTTATCGTTCCGTCCGTCGCACAGGAAAATCCGGATCGGCTTTTTTTCAGTGGCAAGGACCCGCTCCGGATAGACATAGCCCCCCTGCAAATTCACGAAGCTCCCGACATTGCTCAACACCTTCCGGAATTCGTTTGGCCGCTCCCACGCTACAGCAAAAGCAGCGATCGCCCCGGAACTGGATCCCCCGATTCCGCGCATTTCCGGGTCTTTCGAAATGTTGTATTCCTTATTCAGGGCAGGCATCAGTTCTTCGGTGATGACACGCGCATATTTGTCGTCCGGCGTGTTGTATTCAATCCCGCGATTAGTGGTTCCGTCGCCCCAGCTGGTCTGGGGCGAGGGCTCCACCTGCTCGGGTGTGCGGCCCGGATTGATGAAGACTC
>JAUZEU010000305.1 GCA_030838885.1 Bryobacterales bacterium
ACGCCCCGCACTCTCTTTCCCCGGTCCCCTGCGCTTCTGGATTGCCGTACTGCTCACCGGAGTGGCAACGGGCCTGGCCGCCGCGACGCTGACTCTGCTGCTCGAAGCGGTCCAGCAGTTCACGTGGAGCGGCTCCGGGGTGAGCCTACTGGCTGCAGCCAGTCATGCACCCGCATGGCGGCACGTTGCGGTGCTCCTGGGCGCCGGGCTGCTAACCGGCGCGGGACAACTTGTCCTTACACGCCTTTCCAGTGGAAATGGTATCGACACCACAACCGCGATCTGGTTCCATGCCGGACGACTGCCGGCAGTGCGGACCCTGGGCAGCGCCTTTCTCTCTGTCATCCTCGTCGGCATGGGAGTGTCACTCGGCCGCGAGGGCGCACCCAAGCAGGCGGGCGCCGTATTCGCAAACTTCGTTTCAGACCTGGGCCGACTGTCAGACGAGCAGCGCCGCCTCCTCGTGGCGTCCGGCGCGGGCGCCGGCATGAGCGCGGCATACGGCGTGCCGTTAGGCGGCGCACTCTTCTCCCTTGAGGTGATGCGTGGCATCCTCGCCCTCAGGTACGTGCTGCCCGCTCTCTTCACCTCTCTGATCGCCACAGCCGTTTCATGGATCGCGCTGCCGGACGCGCCCACTTACCTCATCCCCGCCTATAACAACTCCGTCTCCGTCATGGTCTGGGCTCTGCTGGCGGGTTGCCTCTCAGGCGTGGTTTCAGTTGGTTATGTTCGACTGATCGCATGGGCTGACCGTAACAAGCCAGTCGGCTGGCGGCGGCTGGCGGCCCCCGTTGTCGGATTGACCTTGCTGGGCCTCGTGTCGGTCTGGTTCCCTCAGGTGCTTGGCAATGGGAAAGACGCTTCGCAACTGGCCTTCACCGGCCAGTTGGCGCCGGCCTTGCTGATCGCCCTGTTGGTGCTCAAGCCTGCCGCCACCATCTTGTGCGTGCGAGCCGGCGCGCCCGGAGGACTCTTCACCCCATCTTTGACGCTGGGCGCCTTGCTGGGCGGGGTCCTCGGCTACGCGTGGTCATGGTTCTGGCCCGGCGTGCCACCCGGCTTGTTCGCCGTCATCGGCGCGGCCGCAGTCATGGCGGCCACCACCCAGGGCCCCCTTTCAACCGTCGTTCTGATGATGGAACTGACCGGCAGGGATCGTTCCTTCATCATGCCGATGCTGCTTGCCGCGGGGATCGCGACTCTCGTCGCCCGGAGCATCGAACCTCGTTCGATCTATGAAGCCCGGCTCACCGATGAACAGGTCGAAGCACGCGTTCGGATACGGAATCTGCCGCTCCCGTAAATGCCCGTTCTACTCTTCAACAAGCTCGCGCAATCGAAGTGCGTTCCATGCGGCATACCCCGAATCGTCGTTATCGAAATACACGTAAATCGCCTTCAAGTCCTGTCGCCACTCTTTCACTCGCCGCGACCAAACCTGCAGCGCTTCGTCGTCATAACTGCCCTGATACTTCCCCCCTGGCCCATGCAAACGGACATAAGTGATATCCGCCGTAATCTCAATCGGCGACTGATAACCAGCCAGATGAAACGGACAATAAGCCGCGTTGTGTTCTCGCAGAACCCGCAGCACTTCAGCCGTATTCCAGCTCTCGTCCCTGAACTCGAATGCATAACGATGCCAGTCGGGCAACGCCTCCAGAAACTCTTCCAGCCGCCGCACATTCACCTCGAACTTCGGGGGCAGCTGAAACAGAATTGGGCCCAGCTTTTCCTTCAGCAAATCTGCGCGCGCGAAGAATTTGTCCAGTCCTGCCGCCGGATCCTTCAGCTTTTTCATGTGCGTCAGAAACCGGCTGCCCTTCACCGCGAACCGAAAGTCTGGTGGCGTGGAACTCCGCCACAACTCAAGCGCAGACTCCGGAGGCAGCCGATAGAAGGTGTTATTGATCTCGACTGTATCGAAACGTTCCTGATACCAGGCCAGCATCTTCGAAGCCGGCCATCGCGGCGGATAGACTGTTCCCACCCAATGCTTGTAATGCCATCCCGACGTGCCAATCCTGATCTCGGCCATTTGCTTCATTCATGATGAACCTATGGGTGTTGCATCCGAAATCGTCACCTCCCTCGGCGCGTACCTCAAGGCCCAGGCATGGAATGCGCTGATCGTAATCGGGCTCTACGCAGCCGGCTTTGCCCTCACCGGCGTCCCCTGGTGGCTGCTCATCGGACCCATCGCAGGCATGCTCAACCTCGTCCCACATGTCGGCCCGCTCCTCGCCCTCGGGCTCCCCCTTCTCATCAAATGGCTGAGCACAGACGATCTGATGCCGCTTGTCTGGATCGGCGTCGTCTGGCTTATCATCCAGACCATCGATGGCTTTATCCTCACGCCGCGTGCGGCAGGCCGTGCAGGCGTAAACCCGTTCCCGGCGATTGCGATCACCATCGCCGCAGCCTTCATGTTTGGACCCCTCGGGATGTTACTCGCTGTCCCCGCCGTTGCTGTCGTGCTGATCATCCTGCGGGCCGTCCAGCGATCCCGCTGACCTGTGCTACCGTCCGACGGATGCAAAGAGCAGTCTGCTCTCGAACTCCTCCCGATGACTCCTCTTCAGAGTTAGCTCGGTCGCGTCTCTCAGAATTACCCTGTAGTCCCCGTGAAACCGATGGTTGCAATTCCCGGATCCGGTCGAGGTTCATACGCTTCGATTCAATTGACTTCATCAAGACGCACCAGCGTGACCCGGCCGTTCTTGCGAACCGCGATCCGATCGGGCGAGCGGCTGTCATTGCCTGAGCCGTGCCTGACATGGCCCCGCATCACTCACGTCTTTCCAGGAATGTACAATTCAGAACTTGCGCTCGGGCTGTCGCCAACGAGCGACGCCTGCAGATTCCGGAGGGGATGAACGATCCCCGGGCTCACTTCCGGCCGCAGGTAGACGCGATCTTGTGAAGGACGGTGTGTGTGGTCTACTGATAGCGGAAAAGCTTGCCGTTAGCCAGCCAACCGCCAGTGAACACCTCGAGATTCTGGCGCACGGTGGCCTGATCGATGGTAAGCGCATCAGGGAATGCATATTCTACAAAACGCAACGAGGCGGGTATCGAAGAGCTGAAGAAGCTGGTCCCGACCTTGTAATCCCAGCGAACAAAGAATGCCCCACATTATCCAAGGCGTAACTACAAGCACCGCCGCCTTCATCGGCCAGACCGAGCGCGGCCCCGCATTCCCACACCTCGTTACCAGTTGGGCCGAATACATCTCCTGGTATGGCGACTACCTCGACCGCACTCCTGGCTGCACCGCCTTTCGCTACCTCCCGTACGCCGTGCGTGGCTTTTTCGAAAACGGCGGCCAGCGACTCTTCATTGCACGCGCTGCGCCGCCCGGATCTACTCCCGCTCACGCCAGCCCGGGCCACGGCGCGATGCTTCTCGAAGCCATTAGCCCGGGGGCCTGGGGCAGCAACATCCGTTTCAGCCTCCGCGCCACCGCGGAGTCTTTTGACCTTACGCTGAATTACTTCCGTGCAGGCAACCTTAACCCTGAACTCACCGAACGGTACAACAACCTCCCGGCCAATCCAGCCGACCCCAACTTCGCCCCCACCATCGTCAACAGTAGCTCTCGCCTCATCAATCTGACCCTGACGGGAACGCTCGCAGCAATAGATCTTCCGAACGGTGTTCTCGATCAGGGCGGAGATCCGGGCTCACCCGAACCCGCTGCAGACCAGTTCCGCAGCGCCCCTATCCAACTCGCCGCCCAACCGGATATCTCGCTCATCCCGATCCCGGACGACGTGCTTCTGCCCGCACTCCGCGCCGACCTCCTGCTCCACTGCCAAACCCTCGGCAACCGATTTGCAATTCTGAGTTGCACTGAACAGGAACAGTCAGCCAGTCCGGCCCAACTGCAACCACCTGCGGACTCCTCCTGGGGTGCATACTACCTTCCCTGGCTCGTGGTCGCCGCGCCCCACCCGCCGTCAGGCCAGCTGTCTGTTCCACCTTCCGGGCACGTGGCCGGTATCTATGCCCGCGTGGATGCACAGTACGGCGTCCAGAAGGCACCTGCCAACGAACTTGTCAACGGAATCCAGGGCCTTAGTCATCCCGTCAGCCAGGCGCAGCAGGACCTGCTCAATCCCAAAGGCATTAACCTGATCCGCGACTTCCGCCCGCAGGGGCGCGGTATCCTGGCCTGGGGTGCGCGCACCATGTCCTCCGATTCCGCCTGGAGGTACATCAACATCCGGCGGCTCTCTATCTACCTCGAACAATCCCTGAACCGCAGCCTTCGCTGGGTGGAATCCGAACCCAACAGCGAGCAAACATGGGCCACCGTCCGGCTCTCCGCCTCCGCCTTCCTCCAAACGGCATGGCGTAACGGTGCCCTCGCAGGCTCAAAACAAGGCGATGCCTTCTTCGTGAAGTGCGATCGCACCACAATGACGCAGGACGATCTCGACAACGGCCGGCTCATCTGCCTCAAAGGTATCGCTCCCGTAAAACCGGCCGAAGTCGTCATCTTCCGCATCGGCCAAACCACCAGCGAAGGTACCCGGCCGGGACACCCGGACCCTTGGCCGCATTTGCCCTGAAATAAGCAATGCTTGACAGGTGACCATATGGTCACCTATATTAAGCCCATGGACGACGTGTTCAAAGCGCTTGCCGACCCTACACGTCGAACTCTGCTCGACGAACTTTATAAGAGCGACGGACAAACGTTGAGCGCACTGGAGGCACGTCTGCCCATGACGCGCTTCGGAGTGATGAAACACCTGAAGCTGCTGGAGCAGGCAGGTCTGGTGGTAACACGGCGGCAGGGCCGAGAGAAATTGCACTTCCTGAATGCCATCCCTATCCGGCTCATTCACGATCGCTGGGTGAGCAAATACACCGAACCATGGGTCGCCGCGCTGACGGATCTCAAATACACACTGGAGAACAAAACAATGCAGAAGGTCTTCGAAATCTACATCAAAACCACTCCCGGGCAACTCTGGAAAGCTATTACCGATACGGAAATGAGACGCAAATATAACTTCGGAGTGACGGTTACATCTGACTGGACCCCGGGCTCCCGTTTCGAAGGGGTTGGCGGCGGGCAGCCGATTTTAGAGGGCGAAAATCTCGAAGTCGATCCGCCCAGACGACTTGTGCAGAGCTTCCGCGCACTCTGGGGCGAGGACGTGAAAAGCGAGGGGACCTCGCGCGTCACGTGGGAGATTGAGCCTGTCGGAGACTCCTGCCTGCTCAAAGTCACGCACGATCAACTGCGCGAAGGCGCCAACAATCAGCTTTACGGAGGCTGGCCAATGATTCTCTCCGGAATCAAGACCCTGCTTGAAACCGGAGAGATTCTCACCACGCCGGGGTCGCTGCGCTGGTTAGAACA
>JAUZEU010000358.1 GCA_030838885.1 Bryobacterales bacterium
AGCCGACGTATTGCATACTGTTCATGGGGTTCTCCTTCGGGTTCGACTCGGAGCCGGACCTCTGGTCCGGGCTCTGCCTTAGTACACCAGGAAAACCCCCCTCGCGACTTATACATTCAAACACGCGCACCCCCGGCCGCGTCAGGTCTGTGATGCACCGTTGCTGACGCTCATCGTCCGCTAATATAGTTACGTGCGATTCCGTCTGATCCTGCTCCTGCTGGCAGCTTGTGCCGGGCAGGCCGACGTCCGCAACTGCAACTGCGACCTCGCCAGCCCCAGCGTCTCCGAAACACGCAGCTGCAGCCTCTGCCTGGAAGCGGAAAAACACCCCTCCACCGAACGAGTTGTTCTCACCAGAGACATCGATCCCACCAAGCCCAATCGCTGGCTCGCCATTCCCCGCGCCACCTACGATGGCGCGAATCCCCTGGCGCAAATGCCCGCTGAAGAACGCCTCCTGCTCTGGAACACGGCCGTAACCAAAGCGAAAGAAGTCTGGGGCGCTGACGCCTGGGCCATCGCGATGAATGGCGACATTTCCCGCAGGCAGTGCCACGCCCACGTGCACATCGGCAAATTGTTAGACGAGAAAAAGTCCGAACAAATCGAAACGGCAGGTATTTTCCTGGATGGCCCGGTCGACCTGCCCGCCATCTCCGATGGCACCGGCATCTGGTTCCACCCGATCGGCAACCGCCTGCACGTCCACCTCGGGGACCAGACCACCGAGACAGTATTAATGCGATAGGCTCAGAACGGCAAACTTACATGGAACTTCTGGAAATTCAAAAACTGCCGACGGCAGAAAACTCCGCCATTCACCTGCACGCTCGCGACAACGTAGCGGTCGCGAGAGTTCCCCTGTCCACTGGCCAGATCCTTCGCATTGAAGGCGTTGAATTCCAGGCACAGAGCAACGTGCCGGCCGGCCACAAACTCGCGCTCATGCGGATCGAACCAGGCGAGCACATCTATAGATACGGGCAACGCATCGGCCTTGCCAGCCGCCCGATCGACCAGGGCGAGCATATCCACACGCACAACGTCACCTTTGAAGAAATCGAGTTCGCCTACGAATTTCCCACAAAGGACGTGCCATTCCCCGCGCCACCCCAAAACATGCCCACCTTCATGGGCTACCAAAGGGAAGATGGTCGCGTCGGCACCCGCAACTACATCGCCGTAGTGGCTGCCAGCAACTGCGCGTCTTATACGTCCGAACTGATCGCCCAGAGCTTCCTCGGCGAAAAACTTCCTCCCAATATCGACGGTGTGATGGCGTTCCCTCACGGCGAAGGCTGCGGTATGACAGCCGGCGCGGATGCCACCCAACTCCGCCGCACGCTCTCCGGCGTCCTTGCTCACCCCAACGTCGCCGCAGCGGTGATTATGGGCCTCGGCTGTGAAGTCAATCAGATCGATCACTACCTCGGCCCGAACGCCCCGCGCTCCAGTCGCCTTGTGGGACTGACCCTCCAGGGTAGTGGTGGCACGCATGGCGCCAGAGACGCCGCCCGCCGCGAAATCAAGACCCTGCTCGAACAGTGCGCCGCCGAAAAACGCACCGAAGTCCCCGCTTCTAAAATCATCCTCGGCCTGAACTGCGGTGGGTCGGATTCCTTCTCTGGCATCACAGCGAACCCCGCGCTGGGCGTCGCGTCGGACATGCTGGCCGCTCTGGGGGGGTCACCCGTCCTCGCGGAAACCACCGAGATCTTTGGCGCAGAACATCTCCTGGTCCGCCGCGCGCGCAATCGCGAAGTCGCCGAAAAGCTGCTGGGCTTTGTGCGCGGTTACAAGAAGTACCTCAATAAGTTCGGCGGCAGCTTTGACGACAATCCGTCCCCCGGTAACAAAGAAGGGGGGCTCACCAACATTCTGGAGAAATCTCTCGGCGCAGTCGCCAAAGCCGGCATTTCCACCCTGACTGACGCGGTGGATTACGCCGAGCGCATCACCGTCCCCGGCTTCAACTTCATGAATACGCCCGGTTATGACCCGCCTTCTCTTGCCGGTCTCGCCGCCGGCGGCTGTAACATGATCGTCTTCACCACGGGCCGCGGCAGCGCCATCGGTTTCCCCACCGTGCCGGTCATCAAGGTTTCGAGCAACAGCCTCACCTACCGGCGCATGCCGGACAATATGGACATCAATGCCGGTACCATTGCGGACGGTCAGCGTACCATTCAGCAGGTAGGGCAGGAGATCTTTGATACCATCCTGCGCGTCGCCTCCGGCGAAAGAACCAAGGCGGAGATCCTGGGTCACCACGAATTCGTGCCTTGGCGTATCGGCCCGGTAATGTAAAACGTCTGCTGTAATAGGACGTCTGCTTGGAAGCAGGAATAATAAACATGTTCAGAACGCCCCTCCTGATTACAGCTGCCTTTTTGGTGTGCCTTGTGACCTCCGCGCCGGTCACCGCGCAAAGCGCTGCCCAGCCTAAGACGGCCGCAGCCCCGAAAGCGGCGGCAAAGAAACGTTCCGCACTGGACAAGGTCACCATGGAGGCGTATCTCCGCCACCTGTTCGTGTGGCCGCCACCTATCCAGCTCACCATTGAAGACCCCAAACCGGGCCCCATGGCCGGCTACTATGCAGTGAAAATCCGCGGCACCAACGGCGCGCAAATGCAGGACGAGACTTTTTACGTCTCGTTCGACGGCCAAAAAATCGTACGCGGTGTCGTCTACGATGTGGAGCAAAACCCGTTCAAATCGGAACTGGACAAGATCAGGACCGAAGGTCGCCCCGGCATGGGTACTCCCGGCGCATCAGTTGTCCTCACCGAGTTCAGCGATTTCGAATGCCCCTATTGCCGCGAAGAGGCGAAACTGCTCCGCGACAATCTGCTGAAAACCTATCCGAAAGACGTCCGGCTCTACTTCTTCGACTTCCCGCTTGAACAGATTCACCCGTGGGCCAAACCGGCCGCCATGGCGGGTCGTTGCATCTTCAAACAGAGCGCGACAGCCTGGTGGGATTTTCACGACTGGATCTTCGACAAACAAGCCGAAATCACTGCCGGGAACCTGAGAGCAAAAGTCCTCGAATTTGCCAAAACGAAGGGGCTGGATGTAGATCAGCTCAGCAAGTGCATCGATTCGCGCGAGACGGAAGCAGAGGTCAACCAGACCCTCCAGCTGGGCCAGTCGCTCGCCGTGAACCAGACGCCCACTTTGTTTATCAACGGCCGCCGCGTCGCTGGCGCAAGTTCCTGGAATGACCTGAAACTTGTCATCGACTACGAGATCGAATACCAGAAGACCGCAAAGAACGCCGGCGAAAATTGCGGCTGTGATGTCCGCCTGCCCGGCTTCGCTCCGAACCAGCCCGGCAGCGTGAAGCCCGCAGGCGCCCTGCACAATTAAATAGAATCCATGCCGCACCGCTCGAAATTCATCCCGCTTTTCCTTGCCTCCTTGAGCCTGGTGTGGGCCGCGGAATCGTCTTTCGACGCCGCCCGCTTTCTCGATCACATCAAATACCTGGCGTCGCCCGAGTTAAAGGGGCGCGCTACCGGCTCCCCGGAACTGGAAAAAGCGGCGAAATACATCACCGACCAGTTCCGTGCCGACGGTTTGCAGCCCCCCGCCGGCTCGTCCGGCTACCAGCAACCCTTTGCCGTCACTACCAGCGCCGAACTCGGCCGCGCCAACAAATTTGAAGTCTCGGCCGGCGCGGATAGCCAGGATCTGGAACTCAATAAAGACTTTGTCCCGTTCAACTTTTCATCGAGCGGCAGAGTCTCGGCCTCGGCCGTTTTCGCGGGCTATGGTATCACCGCGCCCGAATACAATTACGACGATTACGCCGGCCTCGACGTGAAAGGCAAAATCGTCGTCGTCATCGCCCATGAGCCCCAGGAAAACGACGCGAAAAGCGTCTTTGACGGCAAGGCTTTCACCGACCACGCGCAGTTCTACAGCAAGGCTGCAAATGCCCGCTCCCATGGTGCGAAGGGCGTCGTCCTCGTTCGCGATGTCGCCAACCATACAGGCGATCGCGAAGAACTCGAAGCCTTTGGTCGTACAAATGGGCCCGCCGACGCCGGAATCCCTTTCGTCCAGGTGAGAGAAGATATCGCGCAGCAATGGTTCCGCGCCGCCGGGAAAGATCTTCGCCAGATCGAATCTGCCATTGACGGCGATCTGAAACCCCGCTCATTTCCGCTGAGCGGTGTGGAAGTCCGGGAATACGTGGACGTGGAACGCGCGGTCAAAACCGTCCATAACGTTGCCGCTTATCTGCCTGGCCAGACCGACGAATACGTCATTATTGGCGCCCATTATGACCATCTTGGCCTGGGCGGCCAGTTCTCCATGGCGCCTTCGCTCACCGGCACCGTGCATCCTGGTGCTGACGACAATGCCTCCGGCACAGCCGGTATCCTCGAACTCGCCCGCTACTTCTCCGCTCAGTTCAAAGCCGCTCAGGCAAAGCCGAAGCGTGGCATTCTCTTCATGACCTTTGCGGGTGAGGAACTCGGATTGCTGGGCTCGGGTTATTACGCGAACCACCCCGAGCTGCCCTTGTCCAAAGCCGTTGCCATGATCAATCTCGACATGATCGGGCGTGCCCGCGACAACAAAATCTATATCGGCGGTGCTGGCACCGGTTCCACCCTGCGCGCTACCCTCGACGCCCTCATCCCCCAGCGCAAACTCAAGGTCGACTACTCCGATAACAGTAGCTCCTCCTCCAGCGATCACACCTCGTTTTCCGCCAAACAGGTACCTGTGCTCTTCTTCTTTTCCGGGCTGCACGGCGACTATCACAAACCTGGCGATACCTGGGACAAGATCGATTCCGCCAGCGCGGTGGAAATTCTGCAGCTCGTGGCCGATGTGGCCTCGCGTCTCGACAGCGATCCCGACCGTCCGAAGTTCGTTCGGGTTGTCGACAAGAACAACCCGCACTCCGGTGACGTGAGTGGCATCAGCAGTTCCGGCGGCGGCTACGGGCCCAACTTCGGCAGCATTCCGGATTTCGCCGAACCCCCCACAGGCGTACGGTTTGCCGATGTAAAAGAGGGCTCTCCGGCTGCCGTTGCAGGTCTCAAAGCTGGTGATATCCTGATAAAGTTCGGAGAGAAAGATATTACGAACCTCTACGATTTCACCTACGCTTTGCGCGCGCGGAAGCCGGGTGATGAGGTGATCGTGACGGTTTTGCGTACCGACAAGCCGCTCACCGTGACAGTGAAATTGACGGAACGGAAGTAACCCTGAGGTAAAGTTTTCGACCTTATTAGCCGATACTCTGAATAGAATACATGGTCGAGACTTTGCAACTGCCCCCACTCATCCTGCACCCATTTAGCGGAGGTGGCAATACTCAGGAGCTTCTGGATGGTTCCAAAGCCTCCCTCGCGTTGAACGGGCTTGGCAGTGCAGGTTCTTCCGTTTCAGACGGAGGCCGTTCCAGAGAGGATGATGAAGAACTGTTCCGGCGCGTCCTGACCGGCCGTTATCAGGAAATCCGGATGCTGCTCTTTCTGGGCAAGGACCTCTTTCGCTGGATGCAGCAGTGCGTCGACTTCGTCGGCAGATCGGGTGCGGGCAACTCCGCGACTCTGCAGCCGGGCCGAATGAACGAGCAAAGTTTTGCAGCCCTCGTAGTGGAAGAGCCACCCGCCGCCGTCCAGTTGAAGCTTGACAAATGGGGTGTGTCTGACAGACGCGCCATCTTCTCCCGCGCTATCGGGGTCAACAGCCTGTTCAGCAGCCCTCCGCCAGCCGAGGCGCTTTCGCCCCTGTTCCTGCAGAACTACCACCGCTACGCAGATCACGCCTATATCTGTTTTCAGCACTTGAAGCCGTTTCACGCGCTGGACCGACGTCAGTTTGATTTCGAGATGTACGCGTCCGAAGAGTATGCCCGGCTCCTGTCGGAGCAGTGGCAGCGCGTCTGATTACCCAAATTATTCTCTAAAGGTATCTGCCTCTCCTGTCGATTTATATACATGGGCGAAAACGGATCTTTGGTCGTCTGCACGGATCGTGAATTGTTGTTCCATGGGATCGAACGAATGGTACAGGGCAGCTACCCCTGCGAACTGGTTCCCATGGGAAGCGTGGACTTCTGGTTGCATGGCGTTGCAACTACCCGGCCCGAGTGTCTTGTGCTCGATTCCGAAATGCAAACGGCCGAAGTTATCCGTCAGGCTCGGCTGTGGAAGCCAGGTGTACCGGTGGTTGTCTGGCAGCGAGCCAATTCGACCGAGGCCTCGCTGCATGCCCTCGAATTGGGGGCCTCCGGCGTCCTCCACGATAGTTCCAGAGCCGAAGACATCATGGCCTGTCTCAAAGCGATTCAGGAAGGCCATATCTGGGTTCCACAATCCATCGCAAAGGCGTCTCTCGAGTTCCAGCGCTATAGCCTGTCCCCCCGCGAGTCGCAGGTGATGAGCCTCGTTTCCCAGGGCCTTTGTAACAAAGAGATCGCGTACGCGATGGGTATCACCGAAGGAACCACGAAAGTCTACCTCTCCAGAATGTTTGACAAATTGGGAGTCTCAGACCGCTACGCCCTCGCACTGCTCGGTCTGCGCCACCACGCCAGTTCCGCAGAACACCCCCAATCCGTCTTCGTCCACCGCCCCAACTAATCAGGCTCCGGGACACGCTGACCCCCGAAGCTGTAAAAGAATTCGGCTCGCAAGTAGCTTTGGGACATCCATGATAAGTAATTGTCAAGAGGGAGACGGAGGTCCCCGGCCCTCTTTTTGAGAGGGTGATCCTGGTGAAATCGTCAGCGAGTTGCCCGCAGTGCGCTTTAGGCCTCCCGGCC
>JAUZEU010000385.1 GCA_030838885.1 Bryobacterales bacterium
GCCGGGGACCTCCGTCTCCCTCTTGACAATTACTTATCATGGATGTCCCAAAGCTTTGTATCCGCGTTCCGATCGGTCGGGACAGTCAGTGCATCGAACTGATCTTGGGTAGGCTGGAAACGTCCCAACCGCCGCCAAGTCCCTTGATCAGGAGAACGCTGGCGTCCATGCGGCGCCGCAGAATGTCGACCTCGTTACGCTCGTTCAGGAGGGCGATGGTCTGAGCGGAGACCACCTGAAGATAGGGGTCGACACCGGCCTCGTATCGATCCGTGAAGAGCTGAACTCCCCGCCGGGCTTCGGCGACCGCCTCTCTTTGTTGTTGCGCTTCCTGTTCCAGGATCCGGAGCGCGGCGAGATTGTCCTCTACCTGCTGAAAGGCGGCGAGGGCGGTCTCGCGGTAATTCGCGACGGTAGCCTCGTAATTGGCCAGCGCCCCTTCCGAGGTGGCCCGGCGCCGGCCGCCATCGACGATCGTTTCCATCATGGTGGGGCCGATGGCCCAGAGCCGGCTGGGCCAGGTAAACCAATTCACGATTGAGGTTCCTTCCAGGCCACCGGTGCCGCCTATAACAAGGCTGGGGAAATACGCGGCGCGCGCTATACCGATGCCTTCATTCGCCTCGGCTACACGGCGCTCGCTGGCGGCGATGTCGGGACGCCGCTCCAGCAGTTGCGAGGGTACGCCGACAGGGATGGCCGGCGGCTCCGGTTTCAGCGGCGCGGGCGGCAGCGCAAAAGCGGCCGGAGGTTTGCCAATTAAAATCGCGATGGCGTGTTCGTATTGAGACCGCATGACTCCGATATCGGTATCCTGTACACGCGCCGTATCCAGCTGCGTTCGCGCCTGTATCAGGTCGGACTCCGGCGCGCCGCCTCCGTTGAACAGGTCCGTGGTGAGCTGCACCATATCGGCATAGGCTTTCACCGTGTCATCGAGCAGCCTTTTCTGCGCATCGGAGCTGCGCAGCTCATAATAGTCCACCGCCAGTTCGGCATGAAGACTGAGAGCGACGGTCTGGAGATCGGCGGCGGTAGCTTGCGCCTCCTCGCCGGCAGAGGTAACGGTCCGGCGTATGCGACCCCAGAGGTCAACCTCGTAGGAGAGGTCGAATGGCAGGTTGAAGCCTGCTCTGCCACCGGTACCGACATTGGAAGGAAAGTAGGGCTGATTGGGTGAATAGCGCAAGGCCTGAATGTCCGGGGCTACCGAGATGGTGGGAAATTCCGCCGCCCGGTTATACCGGACCAGAGTACGCGCCTGCCGGAAGCGCGCCTCGGCCATCTTGAGATTCTGGTTGGAGACCGTAACCTGCTCCTCCAGAGCATTCAACTGAGCGTCGCCGAAGATCTCCCACCATTTGCCGCGCAGCGCATCGGCGTTGGGTTTGGAGGTCTTCCATTGATCCGACTCTTTGAACGAGTCGGGCGGGGGCTCCTTATACGCAGGGGTCACCGGAGCCGCGGGCTGCTTGTACGTGGGACCGACCATGCAACCGGTAAACGCGACTGCCATAAACACGACGGCGAGAACGGCGGGACTCAGGCGGGGCGGCTTCATTTCGTGGCGCCTGGCGCCTGTGGGGTGATCCGAACGGGCGCGCCGTCGATCAAAGAGTCGGAGGGATTGATGATCACCTGGTCCGCCTGGTTCAGACCGGAAGTCACCTGTACGGTGGCGCCATAGTCAACGCCGATCGCGATCGGGGTCAACTGTGCCTGGCCGTTGCGAACTACACCGACGCGAAGACCCTCGGAACGAAACAGCAGGGTGTTGGAAGGGATGATCAGGGAGCGAGCCCGCGTGGGCAGTTTGAGATGAACATGCACGTAGGCTCCGGGAAGGAGTTGCCCCGCAGGATTGTCGAGGTCTATCTCCGTATTCAGAGTTCGCGAAGCCATGTCGATGGCGTTGGAAGTCCGGGTAATTTTTCCCCGAAACGTCTGGTTGGGAAATTCATCGAGCGTGAGTGTCGCGGTGGCGCCTGGTTGCGCCGCGCGGGAATAGACCTGAGGGACGGCGACAAAGACGCGAAGCGTGCCGGTCTGCGCAAGCTGAAACAGCTCCTTGCCAGGCGAGTTGGCTCCCGCATCGATCAGCCAGCCGGTATCCGTATTGCGCGCCGTGATGACTCCATCGAAGGGAGCGTAGACCTTCTCGAACGAGACGAGGTCCTCGAGCCGGCGGACATTGGCGGCAGACGAATTCACGGATGACTGCATGGCGTTGTGGGTGTCGACGGCCTGGTCCGTGGACTGCTGGGAAACAGAACGCGTCTTTACCAGACCCTGCCAGCGTTCCGCCGTGGTCCTGGCTAATGACAAATTCGACTTTGCGGACTCCAGATCCGCCCGGGCCTGCTCCAGCTGTTTGTCCAGTTCAGGCGTGTCAATTACAGCTAACAGTTCACCTTTCTTAACGCGGGCGCCTATGTCGTGAAACCACTTCACCAGGTATCCATTGGTTCGCGCGTAGACAGGAGAATAAACGAAAGGCTGGGTGGCTCCGGGCAGAATCACTTCCTCAGTGGGCGATGCCTGTTTCGGCTGGACTACGGTGACACTTGCGACGGCGGCTTGTTCCGTAGCGTGCTGCAGGCTCGATTCGGCTTTCACCCGTCCGTTGATGCCGGAGAAGATGAAGAATCCAAGTGCAGCAGCCGCCCCTGCAACTACCAACAGGCCGATTCGGGCGGAACCCGTTCGGTGGCGATTTGTCTTAGTGACTGGCATTGGGATTCTCCGGGTCCGGGTTCTGCGCAGCGGCGCGGTGGAGGCGCATTCCATGCAACAAGCCAAACACCGTGGGAACAAAGAGGAGCGTGGCGAAGGTTGCACAGAGTAAGCCGCCCACAACGGCGCGGCCGAGAGGGGCGTTCTGCTCGCCTCCATCGCCCAAACCGAGGGCCATCGGGATCATGCCGATGATCATGGCTAGGGCGGTCATGAGAACCGGACGAAAACGTGTGAAGCCCGCCTCGATGGCTGCTTGCAGCGGGTCCCCGTGGCTGGCGAGGCGTTCGGTGGCAAATGCCACCACGAGAATACTGTTTGCCGTGGCGACACCCATGCACATAATCGCGCCCATGAGAGCGGGCACGCTGAGGGTGGTGTGGGTGAGAAACAGGAAAACGATGATTCCGGCCAACGCAGCGGGGAGCGCCGTGATGATGATGAAGGGATCGAGCCAGGACTGAAAGTTGACGACGATGAGGAAGTAGACCAGCACGATGGCAAATCCGAGCCCGGCCAGCAAGCCCTCGTAAGAGGTACGCATGGTGTCGAGCTGCCCGCGTATCCGGAAGAAACTGCCGCGAGGCAGCAGCTTCCGATTGTTATCCACGATGCGAGTGACTTCCCGCCCTACAGCCCCGAGGTCGCGATCCTGTATAGAGCCATAAATATCCACTACCCTGCGGATGTTGTAGTGCGACAACACCTCCATTTCACTCCCGCGATGCAGTGAGGCTACATTGGAGAGGATTTCCGGGTGAATCATAGCCGCGGAACTGAGGGGTATGTTACCGATGTCCTGCAGAGACTGGATATGGTATTGGGGGTTCTGGGAGATCATCTCGTATTGCACACCGTTCTGCCAGTTGAGGAAAAACGTGGGAGCCGTTTGGAAGCTCCCGCTTAGGGCGACGAGCAGGCTGCTTGTGATATCCCGGGTAGTGTAGCCGCCCTGGGCTGCCCTGGTTCGATCCACATTCACGTTAAAACGGGGATAATCAAACTCCTGCTGGATGCGCAGGTCAGTCAGGCCGGCGACGTGCCGAAGTTCGCTCAGTACGCGGTTGGCCACCTCGCGGTTCGCCTGAACGTCCTGCCCCTCGATCTGAACATCCACGGGTGCGGGGAGCCCAAAGTTGAGAATCTGAGTCGTCATGTCCGCAGGCAGGAAGTAGAAGGTGGTGCCGGGGAATTCGCGAGGCAATGCGTCTCGCAGCTTGCGGACGTACCCGGACGTGGGACCGTGTTTTTCGTTGAGGGTGACGAGTATATCCGCGTCACCCGCGCCTATCACTCCGGATGTGCCGTAGATGTAGTTGAGCTGGCTGTAGGGAAGGCCGATGTTGTCGGTAATGTTATGCAGTTCCTGTTTGGGAACCGCGCGGCGGATCGAGTTCTCGACGAGATCGCAAAGCATAGCGGCGTTTTCGATGCGCGTTCCCGTTTTGGCGCGAACATGCAGGATGAACTGACCGCTGTCCGTGTTCGGGAAGAAGTCCCGCCCAAGCCATGGAATGAGCGCGGCGGCCGCAAAGCAGACCAGAAGAAAAGCGGGAACAAAAAGGAATCTTTTTCCGACTAATCCTGTCAACAACCCCTTGTAGGCCAGGCGAAGGCGTTCAAAGCCGCGGTCGAATGCCTTCTGCGCCCTGGTGAAGGGATTGCGCGAGCGAGCCGCATTTGCGTCCGGGGGTTTGAGCAGGTACATCGCCAGGGTTGGAACCAAAGTTCGAGACAGGATGTACGACGCGAGCATGGCAAAGATCACGGCCTGGGCAAGCGGCTGAAAGAGATAGTGCGCCACGCCCTTCAAAGAGAACATGGGAAGAAAGACGATGCATATGCAAATAGTGGAAACAAGCGCCGGTACCGCGATTTGCGCCGCGCCTTGCAGAATACTCTCATGCAGCGGCTCCCCTTCCTCCAGGTGACGGGCGATATTTTCGATGGTCACAGTGGCGTCGTCTACAAGGATGCCAACGGCGAGGGCCAGGCCGCCGAGCGTCATCATGTTGATGGTTTGGTTCAGCAGGCTCAGAATAATCACTGAACTCAGGATGGCCAGCGGGATGGAAATTGCGATGATCACGGTGCTGCGCCAGCTTCCCAGGAAGATCAGGATCATCACGGCCGTGAGGCCGGCGGCAATAACAGCTTCCCGAACCACGCCACTGATAGCAGCGCGGACGAAGACGGACTGGTCCGCCAGCGGTTGAATTTTGAGTTGCGGAGGTAGCGTCTGCTGCACGCGGGGAAGAAGGTCGCGAATGCCCTGGACGACACTCAGCGTGGAGGCGTCGCCGGCCTTGATCACACTGACCAGGACGCCGCGATGGCCATCCTGACGAACGATATTGGTCTGCGGGGTGAAGCCCTCGCTTACGTGCGAGACGTCTCTCATATAGATCGTCGAGTTGCCCACGACCTTGATTGGCAGATAGTTCAATTCCTCGACACTGCGTGGCGCGGAGTTCGTGGCGATGTCGTACTCGAACTGATCGATCTTTGCAGTTCCGGAGGGCGCTATGACGTTTTGGTTATTGACCGCAGTGACTACGTCCTGCGCAGAAAGCCCCTTGGACTGAAGGAGACCTGAATCCAGGTTGACCATGATCTCCCGCTGCTTTCCGCCGTAAGGATAAGGCACAGCCGCACCAGGAACGGTCACGAGTTGCGGCCTCAGGAAGTTCAATGCCAGGTCATTCAGGTCTGCCTCGCTCATTCCCGGGCCAGAAAGGGCCAACTGGAGGATGGGCACGCTGGAGGCGCTGTAGTTCACAATCAACGGGGGCAGCGTGCCCGGCGGCAACTGGCGCAGAATACTCTGCGAGGCGGCGGTGACCTGCGCGTTGGCGCGATCGACGCTCGCCCCGTGCTGCAGGAAGAGTTTCACGACCACCGTTCCATTTACCGTGGTTGATTCGATGTGCTCGATGTTGTCGACCAGAGTCGTGAGGACTTTTTCATAGACGGTTGTGAGCCGCCCTTCCAACTCTTCGGGATTCAGCCCCGCGTACTGCCAGGAGACGGCCACAACCGGTATGTCGATATTCGGAAAGATATCGGTTGGGGTCTGGAGGATAAATACCGGACTGAGCAGAAGGATCAGCAGGGCAAGGACGATGAAGGTATAGGGGCGTTCGAGCGCGATCCTGACTATCCACATATTATTTGGCTTATTGTTTCGCTTAGACCCCGAACCGGTCGGCACCGCATCCCGGCACTCTGGCGACTACAGAGAGCAAACTATGCTCCATTCAGCCTGAGAAATGACGTTCGGAGCAAGTTGATATGGCTCTGCCATTTGCGGGCGCGAACAAACCTCCGGTTGGTGGGATCGGTCACCGATCGGCGACCCGACCGTGTCATTGCGGCGACACAACCCCCACGTGATCGTCAGCGAAATCGAGTCATCGACCTAACCGCTTCGCCTTGAAACGCTCTATGGCTTTCCGGAACACGCTGTAGTCATTTTGCAGGTGCAGTTTCGCAGGCGCGGCGCTCGAGAAGACCTCGGCACTGCAGGCTGCTGCACCCCCGGACCGGTATCCCCACGCGGCCAGGTGAAAGCTGTAAGAATCACCGGCGCGCCTTTAGGGCATGGATGACGGCTGGCTAAACCCGAGGCGACAGGACTAAAGTTGAGTACAGGCGGATCACGCGCGGGGATGCGAATACGCGAGAGCCGCAGAGTACTATTTCGGCGGCGAGATTCCATGACGAGATCCTCGTGCTCCGAGTATTCTGCCAATAATTGTTGTAATGATTTAGGGCATAAAAGGCAGGATTCCAGAATTGCGCCCGCCTTTTTACAACAAAGTTACGCAACGCCAACAATCCCGCAGGGCGGCGGGAAACTACTCAAACTGAACGGAGTCAGGCGCAGATCGGAAACGACAGCGACTAACACCCGTATCTCCACCTCTGAGGTAATCACATGAAACTTCATCCTCCACCAAAAGCAACGAAAGTCCTGTCAGGACGCCGTTCCTTCCTGAAGAAGAGCATGGCGACCGCAGGAACGGCAACCGTGGGCGGCGCTCTGCTGGGAACTGGTAGCCGCGCACTCGCCGAAGACGACCGCACTCTCAGCCGGGGGGACGCGGCCATCCTGAAATTCCTGGCCGCTGCGGAAATCATCGAGACCGATTTGTGGCAGCAATACAACGAGCTGGGCGGCGTTCAGGACAGCGAGGTTCCGGGGGGGTCCGGAAGCAAGCGCTACACCGATGCACTGAATAATCTCGACGGTGATATGTCGCAGTACATCCATGACAATACGGACGACGAATTTACACATTTTACCTTTATCAACGCGTACCTGGCTTCCAAAGGCGCTGACAAAGTCAATCTGAACCGATTCCGCACTTTGCAGGGAAGTATGGCGACCGGCGCCCGTCAGGGGGTTGGGAGACTCACGAACCTGATGAAGCTGACGGTGGACACCAGTTGGTGGACCAGATACCGGAGTT
>JAUZEU010000401.1 GCA_030838885.1 Bryobacterales bacterium
TATTCGATGCGCATGCGTCATTAGTTCCCAGTCCTTGCGCGATACTCATAAGATCGAAGAAGACCGGACCACCAGGAACGTTGAATGTAATGAAGTGCGGGATGGGGACGGCACCCGTCAACGCTGCTCCGGTCAGATTCTGAATAGTTCCGCCGGTCAGGCCTGCAAAACCACCCGTATTTGGAAAGCTGGCGTTGAAGAAATTGGGTGCCATTCCGTTGTCGGCAAAAAACACACCACCAGAGTTGACTGTGACGGTGCCATTGAAGTTGGCTTGGCCGGACGCGATGGTCGTGGCCGAAGCAGTTGATATACAAAGCAGACTGCCGATTAAGCCGACAGTTATTGTGAGTGACTTTTCGAACGCTGTTCTAGTCTTCAAGGAAGGGCCTCCGAGCTGAAAGTTTTTATCGGCTCTGAACGCAACTTTGCAGCACCAGAGCACCCCGGGTCAACACTACGATTCGCCGAAGTGTGTCGGGTTATACCGTGTCAGAAACACGCAGTACTAGTAGTTACAAATGACCCAAATCGAGACTGATTTGAAACTGATTATCCGGAGTCAGTGCCCTATATTAGTCAGAGGGAACTTACTGGAATTGCCACAAACGTGCTTAATTGAAACTATGTCTGCCGCTCAGCAAAGAACCACTAATGACGCAGACCTGGATCCGGAGAATTCTTCCCTTCCAGGCACCCTGGCCGAGGCGGTCAGTTACTTTTCTTCCCCGCTGAAATGCGTGCGCTTTCTAAGTTCGCGCCGCTGGCCCGACGGTCATGTCGCGTGCCCTGTGTGTGGCAGCACAAACGTTCGTTTTCTCGCCACCCGACAGCTTTGGGAGTGTAAAGCGAAGCACGCCGGTGTTCAATTTTCGGTTAAAATAGGGACCGTCTTCGAGGACAGCCACATACCACTCGGACTGTGGCTTATCGCACTCTGGATGCTCGCAAACTCGCCGCGTAAGATCAGTTCATATGACCTCGCGCGGGAACTCGGCATCACTCAAAAGTCCGCGTGGTTCATGTTGAAAAGAGTTGCTGCCGGTCTCCAGCTGAGAGGCGTTGAGTTGAAGTCTATGACGTCATTCACGAGAAACAACGGCGCACACAGGGTGGCGCCCGAATAAGTGCTGATCAGGCTGGCTTCTCGGCTTCTGGCCGTTCCTCACGCTGCATTTTCTTTTGAAGATCCACCCGCGAAACGGACAGCAGCGTATCTACCAGCTTAATGAACGCCATATGCTCGCCTGTTTGTTCCTGCTGGTGTATAGGTTCAGTCTCGGGGCTCATGGCACTCTGCGGATGCAGATGTGATTCCATGTGTTCCCTTTTGAGCTGGTATCGTGTACCCTTCTACACCCCTGAGTACATGATGCAGATGTAATGCGCCCAAATGTGTGGAACGCACCTAGTTTAGTAACTTACCCTGGCGCAAATAGGCAGGAACATCGAGATCTTCTTCATAAACCGGTGCTGCTTCGGCGGGCAGCGGCTCCGGCACCACTTCGCGAGCGTGTGTCGGCGGCGCTACTACATTAGGCGCTGCGCTACGATCGGCAAAAAAGTCGCCTGGAGGGAGGGCTTCTATTGCTGTCTCACGTATTTCTTGCTCCTTTACGAAGCCGGTGGCGATAATCGTAACCTTTACTGAATCGCCCATCTCTTCCTTCGCAATCACGCCGAAGTTCAATTGGAGGTCGTCCGAACCGCTCGCTTCCCGAATGATCGAACACGCCTCATTCATCTCATGCAGACCGATCTCAGGAGACGCCGTAATGTTCATCAGCACCTGACGCGCGCCCCGGATCTTAGTGTCCTCCAGCAGCGGTGAGTTGATCGCAGCACGCGCTGCTTCCACCACGGCGTTCGGTCCCTTCGCAACCGCATTACCGATGAGTGCAATCCCCATGCCGGAGATGGCGGCCTTGATATCCGAAAAATCGAGGTTAATCAACCCAGGCGTAAGGATCAGTTCGCTGATGCCCTGCACCGCCTGGCGTAAAACGTCGTCCGCCATCTTGAACGCCTGCGCCATGCTCGTCCCTTTGGGGGCGATGGTCAGCAGCCGGTCATTCGGAATCGTCGTCAGAATATCCACGGACGCAGCGAGATCGTTCAGACTGCGGTCCGCCTGCCGCATGCGCTTGCCGCCTTCAAACGTGAACGGTTTCGTGACAACCGCTATTGTGAGCGCGTCCAGTTCCTTCGCCAGCGATGCCACTACGGGCAGGGCGCCCGCGCCGGTTCCACCGCCCAGGCCAGCCGTTACGAACACCAGGTCGGCCCCTTCGAGTATCGCGAGAATCCGCTCCGTGTCCTCCAGCGCCGCCTGGCGCCCCACAGCCGGATCCGACCCCGCCCCAAGCCCGTGCGTGATCTTTTCGCCGATCTGAACTCTGTTTGGAACTTTGGATGTCTCAAGAGCCTGGGCATCGGTATTCATCACATAGAATTCGACGCCGTCAAGCCCCTCTTCAAACATGCGGCCAACGGCGTTTGAACCGCCCCCGCCTACACCAATGACTTTGATGCGGGCGCCCTTCCGCGCCTCATCCTGCAGTTCGTACTTGAGTATGTCCATCGCTCCCGCTCTACCTTAGAATCCGCCCCAGCATCCCCACCGATTGTTTCTCCACATCCACCTGGCTGCGCAGCCGCGCCGAGTACATCGCCAGACCCGCTGCCGTTGTCCATGCCGGATCGTTCAACTCTTCCGGCCAGTGGAGAATACCCTGTGCCAGCCCCATGCGGGCCGGGCAGTCCAGCACTTTTTCAGCGACATCGCAGATCCCGGAGAGCAACGCCCCCGCGCCGCAAATCACCAGGCCGTTCGAGAGCGCCCGCTGCATGCCGAAGCGCGACAGTTCCGCCCTCACCATCTCGAACAGTTCCACAGCGCGGGATTCCAGGATTTCGTTAATCAACCGGCGAGGTGCATCTCTCGGTTGGCGCCCATGGCTTTCAACCGCAGGTAGTTCGACCACGCTGTTCTCCGGCGTGCCGGTTGCCACGGCGCTGCCGAACTGTTCTTTCACAATACACGCCGCCTCAATGGGAATACGCAGCGCATGCGCCAGATCCCGTGAGAAATGATCGCCACAAATTTTGAGCGACGTCGCCAGTTGTCCCGATTCCCCGTAGTAACAGGCCAGTTCGGTGGAGTGCTGCCCAATGTCGATCACCGCAACCCCGTCGCGGCGGTCCTCCGGCAACACACTTGCGTAACATGCCGCAATCGCTTCGTAGATGGTTTCATCCACAGCCAGATGCGCACGATTGACCGCACCGATCAGATTGTTATGTTCCTGAACCGAGGTAGTCAGCAGATGGGCATTGGCCTCCAGCACGGAGCCCAGCATCTGCCGCGGATCGTGAAAGCCCGGATGTTCGTCAACCACAAAATCCTGTGGCATCACCTGCAGCAGCATGCGGTCTTCCTGCATCTGGACGCGCATTGCGCGATCCATCGCGCGATTGACGTCCTTTTGCGTAATCTCCCGCGGACGCCCCATATCCCACTTGCCGCGGCTGTTCGCGCCACGCACCGTCATGCCGCCAATACCGGCCACCACGGTTTCGATGGCCGTCTGGGCCATCGATTCAGCCTGCTCAACCGCGGCCAGAATACAATCAGAAACCGCCTGCTGATCGGCAATGCGGCTCTTCGACCAGCCCTGCGACGGCACGCAGCCGTAGCCGAGGAAACGGAACCGCTCGCCTTCCAGCAGCGCAATCACACAGCGCGTATAGGTGCTCCCGGCGTCGAGTCCCGCCGCGAAGATGGATCTGGTGCTCATGTCTGGTAACTTCCTTTTAGACCTTCCCTGCTTTACTCAACTCATCTGGCCAATATGCGGTCGTCCAGACGTAAATCGAAAGTGCTCGCGTGCTCCGAGTGAATACGAATATCCGGATAGTGGCTCACGAAATTTTGATAGCGTGCCCGATAGTGCTGATCACCCAGCAACAGTTCCACGCCCTGACCATCCACATCGGCAACCACGCGCATTTCCTGCACGTTCGCGGCGTTGATCTCTGAAATGTCTTTGGCCTGCGGGCCCAGATCTTCCAGCAGATGCTGCATCGCGTGCACGCGCGTCATCCGCTCCTCATCGCTCTGCGTGTCGGTGATGCCGCTCAGCACGGGGAGGTGAAAGCGGACCTTCGAAGGGAGCGACAGCAACACGCCATCCTGATCAATCAGAGCCATCCAGTGCCGGGCCGAATTAGCCATCGGCAATTTGGCGAAGGCCACCGGAGTTCTCTCCGTTATCGTCACCACGATCCTGTTTGGCCATACCCGGGTCACTGCGGCCGTGCGCACCCAGTCGATGGCGAGCAGATGCCTGCGCCGTTCGGCCAGAGGCGAGTCAAAGATGCTCCTGCCGAAATCGGGCGAGAACACCGCTGCAACTCGCGCGCGATTCGCGAAGTTCGTGCCATGAATCTCCAGATTCGCGCAGTCACGATTGGCGCTTTCGCAGGCCAGCTCAAACCGCGGGTCGCGCAGCAGGAACGAGTGCACTTCGATGCCGCCCCACGCCACACCCATAAATACGCCCGACCATGCGGCGACACGCAGCCACAAGCGCCAGTTCGGCTTCGGTTTGGAAGGGGCGATCAGCTTAGGCATGACGCAGTCTCTCCAGTATTTTGTCGCCCAGTTGCGAGACGCTGCCGGCGCCCAGGGTGAGAATCATGTCCCCCGGTTGGACGCCCTGCACGATGCGCTCTACTCCGTCGGCATTGCCCCCGGCGTATTCCGCGCCGCGATGGCCAAATTGCCGCATGCGATCGACCAGAGCTTCGGACGTCACACCTTCGATCGGCTTCTCTGATGCCGCATAGATATCCAGCATCACGACACGATCGGCCGAGTGAAACGCGCGCGCAAAATCGTCCATCAGATGCAGCGTGCGCGTGAACCGGTGGGGCTGGAACAAGACGTGTACGCGCTTCCGGCAAACCGATTTCGCCGCTGCGAGCGTTGCCTGCACTTCGGTCGGATGGTGGCCGTAATCGTCAACCACCGTCACGCCGTTCACTTCGCCCCGTATTTCGAAGCGGCGCCCCACGCCAGTGAACTTCTTCAGCCCTTCGCGGATTGTCTCGGGCTGAACGCCCAGCTCCATGGCCACCGCAATGGCTGCAGTCGCGTTCAGAACGTTGTGATCACCCGGAATGTTCAGATGGAACTCACCCAGTTCCGCGGTACAGTTTCGCAATTGAAAAATCGTATGCAGGTCGCCATGCCGCACATCAGACGGCCGGTAATCCGCCTGCGCGCTCTTCCCGTATGTGATCATGCGGCGGCGAATAGAAGGCAGAATGCTCTGGACGTTCTCGCTGTCCAGGCAAACAATCGCCGCGCCGTAGAACGGAACCTTATTGACGAATTCCGTGAAAGCCGCGCGGATCGCTTCGATGTCCGGGTAGTGATCCAGATGCTCGCGATCGATGTTCGTCACTACTGCCAGAATCGGCGACAGCTTCAGGAACGATCCATCGCTCTCATCCGATTCCACCACCAGA
>JAUZEU010000483.1 GCA_030838885.1 Bryobacterales bacterium
CGCGGCGAGGTCGCCGAGATCGTCCTGAACAACCTCTACAAGAACACGCAGCTGCAAATCAGCTTCGGGATTATCAATCTTTCCATCGTGAATGGTCAGCCGCGCGAACTGGGCCTGATCAGCACGATCAAGTACTTCATCGAGCACCGCGTCGATGTGGTTCGCCGCCGTACCGATTACGAACTCCGCAAAGCGCGGGAACGCGAGCACATCCTGCTCGGCTTCCGTCTTGCGCTGGACAATATCGACCAGGTAATCCGGATTATCCGTGCCGCGAGGGCTCCGCGTGAAGCACGCGATTCGCTGGTTGCGGCATCCACCAGTTTCATTTTCAATCCGCTGTATCTCCGGGCAGCCGGCGGAGCGGAGCCGCTGTCTCAGCTCAGCGAACGCCAGGCGCAGGCCATCATTGAACTCCAGTTACAGCGCCTCACCGGCATGGAGCAGGATAAGATCGCCAACGAACTGGCCGACATCCAGCGCCGTATTGGCGAATACCTCGAAATCCTCGGCTCCGAACAAGTGCTGCGCGCTCTCATCGTCAAAGAACTTCGCGAAGTGAAGGACAACTTCGGCGATGAACGCCGTACCCAGATCATCGAAGACATGGGCAATATCAGCCTGGAAGATCTGGTCGCTGTGGAAGACATGGCGGTCACGGTTACTCATGCCGGGTACCTCAAGCGTACGGCGGTCGATACGTACCGGCGGCAGACGCGGGGCGGCAAGGGCCGCATCGGCATGGGTACGCGTACCGAGGATTTCGTTCAGTACTTCCTGGTCGCGTCCACGCACAATTACCTGCTGATCTTCACCAACAAAGGCCGGGTTTACTGGCTGAAGGTGTACGAAATTCCCGATGCCACAACGACCGGGAAGGGCAAGCACATCTCGAACCTGATCGCACTCCAGCCGGATGAAACCGTGAAGGCTTTCCTGCCTGTTCACGCGTTCGTACCGGATCAGTTCATCGTGATGGTGACGAAGTTCGGTGTCATCAAGAAATCCGAACTGACCGAGTTCGATAATCCGATGGCGCGCGGGATTATCGCGATCGGTGTCGACGACGGCGATGAACTGATTGCCGCGCGGCTTACATCCGGCAAGAATTACATCGTGCTGGGGTCTCACGAAGGCCAGGCGATCCGCTTCAACGAAACGCAGGTACGTCCCATGGGCCGGCCCGCGCGTGGCGTTCGGGGTATGGATCTGGCTCCTAAAGACTTCATCGTCGGTGCGGAAGTATTCGAGGAAGAGGGTCTCATTCTGTCGATTTCCGAGAACGGATACGGCAAGCGGACCAACCTCACCGATTACCGGCTCACGAACCGCGGCGTCAAGGGGGTCATCAACATGAAGACCACCAAGAAGACCGGTAACGTGGTGGCGATCCTCTCTGTGAGAGAGGATTCCGAGCTGATGATTATCACGCGCGAAGGCAAGATGATTCGCATCGATTCCGGCGAAATCCGCCAGGCGGGCCGCTCCACACAGGGCGTTCGTCTGGTGCGAATGGATGAGAACGATCAGGTGGCCGCGGCTTCCCTGATTCCGGAATCGGAAGAGAAGGCGCTTATCGAGGCGGAGCCTGAGACTCCGCCTGTTCAATAAGCGACTACCTCGTTCGCTGTCAGACGAGCCCGCACTCCTCTTCGGAAGGAATGCGGGCTACGTAGCCCTGGGACATTGCCAAATCAGCCCATCCGCGCACCATCTGGCCCACTCGCTTATGTGTGACGCCATAGCGCCCGGCAATCCTTTGCAACGTCCAGCCACGTACAAAGTAGAGTACTACCGCACGCCACTGGACATCTCTCCGGTGTTGCCGCCGGAAGGTGGGAATCTGCGCTGGAAACGTGACGCGATGCTGCCATATCGCGGCCCGTAAGCTGCGCAGATCCCATCGGTCAGAGGGCATCCTGCCCTCGGTCGCCATTGCGGATCCGGATCGCCTCACCCACATCGAAAACGAAGATCTTTCCGTCCCCGATCTTGCCGGTTCGGGCGGCTGCCATAATTGCCTCCAGCACTTCCTCCAGCCGCTCGTCCGGAATTACCAGTTCGAACTTTGTCTTCGGCAGGAGGTCGACGTGATATTCCTGACCGCGATAGACCTCCTTGTGTCCCTTCTGCCGCCCGTGGCCGCGAACTTCGCTGATGGTCATGCCATCAATGCCCACGTTCTTCAGGGCTTCCTTGATGTCTTCGAGCTTGAATGGTTGTACAATGGCTTCGATTTTTTTCATGTCAGACCTCCAGCGCGTACCCTTCTTCGCCGTGCTGGCTCAGGTCGAGCCCGTCTTCCTCCTCGTCCGGACTTACCCTGAGGCCCACTAACAAATCGCAGATCCTGAGAATGACCAGCGTGCCTACGGCCGCGAGCGCAACCGTAATCAGAACGCCGATGCCCTGGTTCAACACCTGCATGGGATTCCCGTCCATCCAACCCAGCGGAACCACCTTGCCATTGATCGGTGTATCATTCACGGCGTTGGTGGCGAAAACACCTGTCAGGATCGCCCCCAGTGTACCGCCGGCCCCGTGAACTCCGAATGCGTCCAGGCTATCGTCATAGCCGAACATTTTCTTGACCACCGTGACGGTCCAGAAGCAGAAGAAGCCGGCAATCAGGCCGATCATCAGAGCAGGCATCGGCTTCACGAAACCCGACGCCGGCGTGATCGCCACCAAACCCGCCACTGCGCCGGAGATGCCTCCCAGCATGGTGGGCTTTCCTGAGTGTAGCCACTCGGCCAGCAGCCAGGCCAGTGCAGCAGTCGCTGCCGCAAAATGCGTGGCGACAAAAGCGCTGGTGGCGAGGCCGGATGCTGACAGAGCACTGCCCGCGTTGAAACCAAACCAGCCCACCCAAAGCAGACAGGCGCCAATAGTGCTGAGCACCAGGCTGTGCGGCTTCATCGCTTCCGCCGGATAGCCTTTCCGCTTGCCCAGATACAGAGCGCAGACCAGCGCGGAGACCCCTGAGCTGATGTGGACCACGGTTCCGCCTGCGAAATCGAAACACGGGACCACTCCGCCGGAGTAGGCGTTCAGGAAGCCGCCCTTTCCCCAAACCATATGCGCCATCGGGAAGTAGACGACAAAGGCCCAGAGGGTGGTAAACAAGGCCATCGCGCTGAACCGGATCCGTTCGGCGAACGCGCCCGAAATAAGGGCAGGCGTGATAATCGCAAACATCAACTGGTACACCATGAAGGTGGCCTGGGGGATGGTTCCCGCATAGTCTCCGTTAGGATCTTTGCCGACTCCTTCAAGAAACAGGTACTTCAGGCCTCCAATGAAGGCAGAACCCTCCCCGAACACCAGGCTGTAGCCAACAATTGCCCAGATCACGGTGATCAGCGCCATCATCGCGAAGCTGTGCATCATGGTGCCGAGAACGTTTTTCCGTCTGACCAGCCCTCCGTAGAAAAGGGCCAGACCAGGGCCCGTCATCATCAACACCAGAGCTGCACAAGTCAGCATCCAGGCGTTATCACCTGCCGATTGGGCAGACTTCACCGCAGCCTCAAGGGCCTTTACATCCGTCTCGATTGTCATTTAGACACTCCTCTCCTGTACTGAGTTAAATGTGGGGGGAATCAGCTAAGGAGAGAAGGTGGGGAGCGACCGGATGAGCAGTGAGAGTTGGTGGCGGTAAAGGTGGAACCTGCTCCGGCCGTCCAAAATCCGAAGCTCAACAACGTGGCAGCGAAGGCGTGCCGGTTGGTGGCAGATTTCGAGGCATTTCGCCGGGATGATCCGTCCGCACGTAGTTTACTGTGCGCCCGGGAAGAGATAGCAGGTCCGCTGCCGCGGACGGCAGTGATGGCCCGGTGCGCCGGTTCCTTCCGGTTCAGCGGTGCGCCGGGATCCGGCGGCACGGTGGCGCCCAGTCCAACGGCTACAACCAACAGTATGGAAAGAAGCTTTGGCAGGTTATCCCTTATCGGTTCATTATGTGAACCTGCGGGGCGGTGTCGCCAATTGAATATTTTAATCTGACCGATTAGTAGAGTGTAAGAGGCACACGCACTTTAGCTTCGTCGTCCACCGCTTGAGCTTCGACAAAACCAGCGGTATGCGCCGCGAGCATGGTTCCGAATGTAGGTACAGAGCCTGGCTCCGCGTACTTCGCAGGATTCCACAGGTCCGCACGAACCAGGGCGCGGCTGCAGTGGATGTACGCTTCCTTTACTGTCACTACAATGACGGTGCGCGGTTGCTTGCCTTCCACGGCAAAGGAGGCCGTGAGCTCCGGGTCCCGGCTGAGCACAGCATCGCCATTCACGCGGAATGTCTCGTTGATGCCCGGAATCAGAAAAAGCAAACCCACCGCCGGATTTTGCACGATGTTACGCAGACTGTCCAGCCGGTTGTTCCCCCGCCGGTCCGGAATGATTAAGGTGTGGTCGTCGACCACTCTGACGAAGCCGGCTACGTCCCCGCGCGGAGACGTGTCTGCGAATCCCTCATACCGGGTCCCGATGACTACCATCGGGGATCTGGCAATGAAGGCGCGGCAGTGCCCGTCCAGGTGGTCCATCTGCTTGCGCACAGACCGCTCCAGCGCCGGGCCATACATCTCATCAAGCTCACTCACGTGGCCGACGATGTACTGCGCGTTAATGGTGCTTGACCTCGTAATCGACATCGGTAATTGCCTCTTCACGCCGGCCCGGATCTTCCAGATCGCGCTCCAGCCGCCTGAGTGCGGTACCCACCACATCCCGGTGATGCAGCTTGGAACCCAGCTCACTCTGACTCAGGCGCAGCCAAAGGTTGTGCAGGCGTTCCACGTCTTCCGGCCACAGACGGGGCGGATGAGGGCCCAGATTGACGAAGAACGACGCCTTTTCCGGTTGCAGAATCTCCAGGGAGAAAGCGTGGCGGGGTTCCGGGAGCGCTTCCCATGCCAGACCGATGCGCCGGGCCAGTTCCGCCGTATCCATACGCAGCGAAGCCCCTGTGACTACGCGCGAGGACTGCAATGTCTGTGCGGTCTGCACGATTGCGCCAAACGGATCCGGGCTGGGGACGACCAGCAGTTCCACCGTCTTGCCTTCCTTCTCCGCCATGGTGACTACTTTGCTGAACAGTTCGCGCTCGTAATCGGTGAAAAGCTGGTGTTCGGCCAGTTGATAATCGCCGGCTACTGCGGAGATCTGGCGCACTGTCATCACGATGATGTCGTGGCGCCGCATGTTGGTCTTTTGCAATACCGACCGAAGATGGGTCAGGTTGGTGACGTCGCGAACCGCGACCAGAATGGAGCCGGGGCGCGCCCGCAGACTGGCTGCCGCAACTTCCGGCTGCATGTCGAGATTGAACTCCTCCAGCCCATGCTTGCCGCCCTTGCGCTTTCTCAGATTCACGCGCTCGGAAATGGTGAAGGTGACGAACAGAATCAGTGTGAATATGACGCCGTAGATGGTGGCGATCTGTTTGGAGAACAGGTTGGCGATCGCGACGAAGCCCAGGACCGCAGTGGTACTTACCAGGCCTATCGGGATTTCGACTCCGCCGATCCGCACGTTGATCGGAACCTTGTATTCCTGATCGTGCCTCTTGTACCGCAGCACGAGTACACCGATTGCCTGCAGGAAGAAGCTCCACACCACGCCGAACGCATACGCTTCGCCCAGGGTATAAACGTTGCCACGGCTGAGCGCGATGGTGGCGATCTGCAGTGCTCCAATGAAATGGACCATGCGGGCCGTGGTTCCGTAGCGCGGATGCGGTTTGCGGAACCAGTCGACAAGAACACCATCTTCGGCGATGCGATTCATCACGCCGTTCCAGCCGATCATGGAAGTGTTGACTGCACCTGAAAGAATAAGAACGCCTACGATGACGACAAAAATGTGGAATGCGAGCCGGAGCGATTCAGGTCCCGAGAGATGCATTGCCAGGCCGCCCAGCAAATTGTTGACGTAAGTGGGGCGAATGTTGTCCGGGATGATCATGCCCGCGAACAAGGTGATCAGGCCGGTGGAGACTGCCGCGTAAATGCAGACGATGTTACCGGTGATCTTCAGATTTTTGAGCTTGGGGTAGGCGATCTCGCGGTATACCTGAGCCAGCGTTTCGAAGCCGCTCATTGAGAGCAGCGAATGGCCGAACGCGATCATGATGGCGACCGCTGGTATGGAAGGCCAGAAAGTCCCTTTAAACCAGCCCAGAGCATCCCCGCTGAACTGAAGATTTGCCAGGGTAGGCGGAGGTGGAATCTGAGCGGGGCCGCCACGAATGAGCAGCGTTAGCGGGCACCAGATCAGGAAGATGGCCACCATCACGGTGGTGATCTGCATAATCCGCAGCGCCTTGCCGCTGGATTCATGCATGCCTTTGATGTTGAGCCACCAGAAATAGATGGTTATGATGATGCCGAAGCCGGCGGAGAATGCGTTGGGAGGGATTTGCGTTTTGAGGTGAGCGAATCCCGCCATTTCGTTCAGCAGACCGGACATGTACTGGCCCGCGCTGACGACGCTGATAGGTCCTGTGAGGATGTAGTCGAACAGCAGTGCGGAGACCGAGAGGCGGGCCATAAAGGGGCCCATCGCATCCCGGACGACAACGTACACGCCGCCGCGGACGAACATGCTGCTGCCTTCGATGTAAACTGACCTGACAGCGAAGCTGAACAGCATCACGCCCAATACAAACCAGGGCGCGCTACGGCCGATTGCCTGTTCCGCGATACCGCCCGCGTAGAAGGCCGATGAGGCTAAATCGCTTAGAACGATGGCTGCGGCTCGCCAAAAAGAAATGAACGCCAGGGCGACTGTCGTGGCAACCACGACTTTGGCACCTGCCCTGTTGGCGGTGAAAGAATTCATAGTAGAGTTGCGTTAACAGTTTAGCGTGACTTGTCTCACGTGAGGCAGTTCACGGGGCTTTCCTTCTAAGCCGTTTCCTGAGCGGCGGCGATCTTCTGAGGCCCGTGCGCCTTCACCGTTGCCGCCACCACTTCCAATACCTCGCCGTTTTCATTACTCTGAATATCACGTTGCAGCCGCTGTAGCGCCACGCTCACCACATCCCGATGCCGGAGTTCATGGCCGGCGCCTTTGTCTACCAAATCGAGCCACAGGCGATGCGTCAGTTCCACATCTTCCGGCCAGAGCCGGGGCGGGTGCGGCCCGAGGTTGAAGAACATCGACTGGCTCGGATCGGGCATCACGATCTCGAGCGACAGCGAGGGCCGGGGCTTCGCCAACTGCTCCCACGCGTCGCCCACCATACGCCCCTGCTCTGCGGGACTCATCGTCGGAGAAAGCCCCATCACGATGCGCGATGTTTCGAGCATCGCGGCGGTCTGCACGAGCGCAGTCCAGGGGTTAATTCCGGGAACTGCCAGTAATTCGACGTGCTTGCCTGCTTTTTCTGCCAGAGTCACTACGCGCGAGAACACCGAGTTCTCACTGTCGGCAAAGACCTGATCCGGCTCTATGTCATGTTCGCCGGAACTTGCCTGGTTGACGATTTAGACCGTCAATACAACAATGACCTGCCTTCGGATGTCCGTCTTGGCAAGCACCTTTTCCAGATGCTCCAGATGATGCGGGTTGCGCACCGCCACCATGATGTTGCCTGTTCTTACACGCAGGCTGTCGCTGGTCACTTCATCGACGGTCTGCAGGCGGAACTCTTCGCGCAGGTGGCCAGTGGAATGTACGAGCGATGCATTGCGCTTCTTGTTATAACGTTCCGATAACTCGAACATCAGAAAGAACGCAGCGGTAAACGACAGGCCTGATATGGTTGCCACTTTCTTTGTAAGAACGTTCACCCCCGCGAGTGTGAACAGCAGAGCCGTAACCAGAGCGAGACCCACAGGCAATTCCTTCCCGCGGAAGGTGAAATTCAGGGGTACTTTCCACTCCCGGCCTTCGGGCCGTTTGTAGCGCAACAGCAGCACGGAGAGCCCGTTCATCGCGAAGCTCCACGCCACGCCAAACGCGTACGCTTCGCCCAGCATTTCAATGTTGCCCCTGCTGGCGACGATAGTGATCAGCTGCATGATCCCGATCATGTTAATGATGCGGCTGGTGGTGCCAAATTTGGAGTGCGGCTTGCGGAACCAGGGTGTCAGGACGCCGTCTTCCGCCACGCGGTTGATCACGCCGTTCGCACCAATAAGAGAGGTATTCACAGCTCCCGAAAGAATCAGCACACCCACCAGCACCACGAACGCGTGAAACAGAAGCCGTGCGCCCAGCGGACCCGAAAGAAACATCGCCAGCCCGCCGATCAGGTTGTCGAGATACTTCTGCCGTTCCATATCCGGAATCAGCATGACGGCGAAGAATGAGACGAGTGAAGTGAACAGCAGGCTGTACATGAAGATCACGAAGCCCGCCTTCTCCAGATTTTTCAGCTTGGGCGAAGCGATTTCGCGGTTTACCTGCGCAAGGCTTTCTTCGCCGCTCATTGCCAGCAGCGAGTGCCCAATGCCGATCAGAATCGCCACTGCGGGAATGCCCGTCAGCCCGGAGTTCTTCAGCCAGCCCATGGCGCCTTCACTCAGGTGAACGTTGCCTACAGAAGGAAAAGGAACAGGCTGATAACCCTTGCTCAGAATGGTGAACAGACACCAGATGATCAGCATGACCACCATCACAGTAGTGATCTGCATGATGCGCAGAGCCTTCTCGCTCGACTCATGCATGCCCTGAATGTTCTTGTGCCAGAAGTAAAGCGTCACCAGCACGGCAAACCCTGCTGCGAAGTGCGGTGGATACGCGTGCGCGAACTGCAAATGAAAGTAGTCAATTCCCTCGTTCAGCAGCCCCGCCATGTAAAGGCCGGCGCTTACGCCACTGATAGGCCCCGTGAGCACGTAATCGAACATCAGCGCTGAGACTGAGAACTTGGCGAGCGTGGGCCCCATGGCTTCGCTCACCACGCGGTAAACGCCGCCGCGCACGAACATGCTGCAGCTTTCGATGTACACGGCGCGCACCGCGTACGAGAACAACATGATGCCGAGAATGAACCAGGGGGCGGACTTACCAATCGCCGTTTCCGCGATGCCGCCGACGTAATAGGCGGAGGAGGCGAGGTCGCTCAAAACAATGGCGGCGGCGCGCCAGAAGGAAATGAACGACAGCATGACTGTCGTCGCTACTACGACCTTGGTTCCGGTCGACGCGGAAGGTCGCACATTCACATTCGACGTGCTCAACGAAAACACTCCGATTCCGGCCACCATTGCGGAAGCCCTGCTCTCAAATTGACCTACGGGGTTAGCTGACGGGCTGGAGCTTGAAAGTACTCTGTCCTTGCGGACTACGCCCCCAATACTATGGGTCCCCCGCTTCGACGTGAAGAGTGCCACATCGAACTCGGCACTTGTCAGATTAGCATGTGAATGTGACCTCCGAAGACCTGGCCCGCTCGATTATTGTGCGTTTGCGGGCTTCCGGGCATACCGCATATCTGGTGGGAGGGTGTGTGCGGGACCTGCTGCTGCACCGCGTTCCAAAGGACTTTGATGTCGCAACTTCAGCACAACCGGCCGATTTGCTCCGCTTGTTTCCGCGCGCGGATCAGGTGGGAGCGCACTTCGGAGTCGTGCTGGTCCATGAGAACGGAGCGCACGTGGAAGTCGCGACGTTTCGCAGCGATCTGGAGTACCTCGATGGCCGGCATCCGGAGGGCGTGCGCTTCGAAACGGACCCGCAGCAGGATGTTCTGCGCCGCGACTTCACCGTCAACGGACTTCTGCTGGATCCGGATACAGGAGAAGTGCTTGATTTCGTCAGCGGAGTAGGTGATCTCAACGCACGCGTGATCCGCGCGATCGGCGACCCCGAACGCCGCTTCCGCGAGGACCATCTCCGGTTACTGCGAGCCGTTCGGTTTGCCGCGCGGCTGGGGTTCAGCATCGAGCCGGAAACTTTCGAGGCAATCCGCCAGTTGGCGCCTCTGATTCGCAGTGTTTCAGCGGAACGTGTGCGCGACGAGATTGGGCGAATTCTGGTGGAAGGTGGAGCGCGCCGCGGCTTCGAACTGCTGGACGAAACGGGGCTCCTGCATGAGATTCTGCCGGAGGTCGAGGCGATGAAGGGCGTGGAACAGCCGCCGGAGTTCCATCCGGAGGGCGACGTCTGGACACACACTCTGATCATGCTGGACGGGCTTCAGGATCCTTCGCTGGAACTGGCGCTGGGAGTTCTGTTGCACGACGTGGGAAAGCCCGGCACCTTTCGGATCGCTGAACGCATCCGCTTCGACGGCCATGTAGAGAAAGGCCTGGAACTTGCCCATGCGCTGCTGACCCGTCTGCGCTTTCCCACTCACGTTATCGAAGCGGTGGAAGCACTCATCGCGAATCATATGAAATTCAAAGACGTGCCGCACATGCGCGAGAGCAAGGTCAAGCGCTTCCTGCGGATGCCCGATTTTGAAGATCACATGGCGTTGCACAGGCTCGACTGTCTCTCCAGCCATGGCAGCCTGGATAATTACGAGTTCATCCGTCGCAAACAGGCCGAAGTCCCGCCAGAGGAACTGAAGCCGGCACCGCTGATCACCGGCCGCGACCTGATCGCGGCGGGCTATAAGCCGGGGCCTCAATTCGGTACGGCGCTGACGGCGGTTGAAGATGCGCAGCTGGAAGGACGCATCACTACTCGTGAAGAAGCGCTTTGTTTTGCGGAAACCATGCTGGGAAATTGACGCAGACTGATTGTTTTGGGGGCCGGATGCGTATCGTCGCCGTGTTTTCCATCATCCCCGCACGGGCTTTAGCTGGGAACCGGTACCAGGCGCGGCAGCGTACATTCTGGAGTGGGATTACAACTCTAACGGTGTTTGGCATGCCGAGGCGGAGAAGATTCCGGGTGCAGGCTATCTGCTGACGGGCACCGATTACATCTTCGAGTTTGTGGGGGCGCAACCGGGGCGGTGGCGAATCCGGGCGGTGAACGCGGACGGAAAGTGAATACCCAGCGAGTGGCGGACCTTCCGGTACACTCAGTGAAGCACCGCCCCTGCTCATCAACTTCTGTTGAGTTATAATCACTTCAGATGGCCATCGTTCATCACCACACACCGGCAGTGCGCAGGTCACTGGCCTGGTTACCTGACACCGGGAACATCGTTTTCCGCGAATCGGCCGAATCGCTGGAAAACCTTTCTCCCTTACTGTCACGCATTATCGATGCCCTTGGAACAAATGCCGCAGCCCGTTTACTAGGTGCGGATCGCGCCCAGGTGTCGCGCTGGAATTCCGGAACCGAAGCCATCAGCGCGGAGATGGGTCGCCGGATGGTCGACCTGCATTTCGTGCTGACACGGATTGTTCGCGTCCTCAGTCGGGAAGCTGCGGCGATGTGGCTGGGCGGCTCCGAACCGTTGCTGGGTGGTGCGCGCCCGATCGATGTGCTGGCGGCTGAAGGGGCATCCCGGGTCATCCGCGCGATCGACGGAATCGAACAGGGCGCGTTCGCCTGATGCGCGCGTGAAGCTGCTCTATCGCGTTTTCCCATGGCGCGACGACGTTGGCGATCACGAACCAGGCGGACCTCTGTACATTCCTTTTCAGGGCGGCGGGCGGCTGGATAATCCCGGTGTGTACTCAGTTCTCTATCTCAGCAGTTCCCCGGCAGGCGCAATAGCGGAAGCCTTCGGACGTTTTCCGGAGTGGAGTCCCGCGATTTTGCAGAGTGGCTCGGCCTCACGACAGAGCGTGAGGGCAGTGGGCGTGTACTCGCTGCACGATGAAGCTGCGATTTGCAACCTGGACGACCCCAAACGCCTGGTTGAACTCGACCTTCGGCCTTCTGACATCGTTACTCGCGATTACGAACGCACCCGCGCCTGGGCACGGCGCATCTGGGAACACGGAACGTGGACTGGCGTGAGCTGGTGGTCATATCATGACCCACGCTGGGCGAGCGTAGGTCTATGGAATATTGAAGGGCTGAAAGTGCAGTCGGTGAGGCAATTGCGCCTGAACGACGCCGATCTGGTGGAGGCAAGCCGGGTGATCGTGCGTCCCATCACTTCCGGCAGGAAAAGGTAGTTCAGGAGATCTGGCGCAGGCTTGTAGCGGGAATCTCAACCCACAACGCATCCGGCTTTTCCGCCCACTCGGTGCGGGGAACGTCGACGATCAGTTCGTTGCCGAAGTCGGCACGCACCGACTGCGGGCGCTCGGTGGCGCGCACCAGCTCCATTCGCACGCGATTGTCGCCAGGCTTGTCTGCAATTCGGAGTTCTTCCGGGCGGGCACACAGCGTGATGCGGTCACCCAGGAAGCAACCGCGCAAATGCGGGCCGTTCCAGTCATGGCCCAGCATCCGAATCCGGCTGGTCTGTCGCGCCGGATTCAGCGCGAGAATTTCGGCCTGGTAGATATTGAAGTTGCCGAGCAGGCGAGCAACTTCAGAGGTGCCTGGATTGTGCAGCAGGTTGAGCGGCGCCCCACGATGGACAATCCTGCCAGCGTCATAAATCAGGACGTTATCCGCCAAAGCAAAGCACTCCTCCAGATCGTGCGTGACCAGAAGCATCGGAATCCGGAGGGACTTCTTCATCTCAAGAACCAGCGAATAGAGATCCGCCCGCAGCGGTGCATCCAGACCGCGGCCCGGCTCATCCAGCAGCAGAGCTTGCGGCTCGGCGATCAGCGCGCGAGCGATGGACGCCCGCTGCTTCTGTCCGCCCGAGAGCTCCCGAGGGTAGCGGCCCGCCAAATCGCCCAGCCGGAAGCGATCGAGAAGTTCGGCAATTCGGCGATGCCGTTCCAGACGGGGTAGTTGGTAAGCAGCAAAAGCGAGGTTCTGCCGAACCGTCATGTGCGGAAACAGCGCGTAGTTCTGGAAGACGTATCCGCACGCCCTGTCCTGCGGCCGCAATTGCACGGGTGCTTCGGCATCGAAGAGAATCCGGTTGCCCAACATGATGCGCCCGGCATCGGGCATAACGAACCCCGCAATCGAATCGAGGGTCATGGTCTTGCCGGAACCGCTTGGCCCGTAAAGAACCGTGATGCCCGCAGCGGCTTCAAACTGCACGTCCAGATGAAACCCGGCGGATTCTTCACCCGCAGGGAAGCGCTTCCTGATACCTACGTCCATCACGCCGGTCGCCTTCGCTCCAGCCTGTTGGCAAGAAAAACAATGGCTGCCGTCACGATGGAAATGACGATTACCAACGTCCGCGCGACGAAAGTGTTGCCCGATTCCACGGCGTCAAAGATTGCAATCGCAGCGGTTTGCGTTCGGCCGGGAATGTCTCCCGCAACCATCAGTGTGGCGCCGAAATCCCCCAGCGACCGCGCGAACGCAAGGGCGGTCGCCGCTGCTACCGGGCGCCTCGCCAGCGGCAGGCTCACCTTCCAGAAAATGCGCCACTCCGATGCCCCCAGGCTGCGCCCCGCTCGCTCGCACGCATGGTCGACACTTTCGAGCGCGGCCCGAGAAGACTTCACCAGCAGGGGGATGGCATGAAGCGTGGAAGCAATAACGGCAGCCCGCCATGTGAACACCAGCGCGGATCCGGTCAGCGACTCCCATGCGCGTCCGATCCAGCTGGTGCGCCCGATTGTCACCAGCAGGTAGTAACCAAGAACCGTCGGGGGGAGCGCGAGGGGCAGGGTAGTGAGAGCGTCCAGAATTTCTTTGCCGGGAAATTGCCGGTTCGCCAGCAGCCACGCCAGCCAAATGCCCAGCGCCAATGAGATTAAGGTAGCAGCGCCCGCAACCTGGAGGCTCAGCCAGAGCGGGAACCAGTCAATTGTCGTTGGGTGGGCCGCCATCAGGTTGGCTTTTTATTTTCACACAGTGCCTGAGGATTATGCGGCCGGAATGGAGAGGGTTTATTCGAGGCTCTCAGGCTTGAGTTCGATGTTGCTCTCGCCTGCCAGCTTCTTTTCCCAGTATTTCTTCAGCCAGGCTTCCCAGCTCTTACCGGCGGCTGTGTCGCGGCCCGTGAAGGCAAGTCCCGTAATTTCCGAATAAGGGACAGAAATTTTCGCCGGATTGCCCTTTGGGAACAGCCGAATGCAGGAGTCGGCGAGCGTCCCCCCAATACGGCGGTCGAAAATATAGCCCTCTACCGTGGTGCCATCTTTCCGGTGAATGGTGACGTCCCCGCGATAATCGAAGGCTTTCTCCAGTCCTTCACGAAGTTCCTCTTCGGAAGCCGCCTGCCACACCCGCCCCTGAAGATTTTCGTGTTCGAAACCGGGAACGATTTCGAGATCTTCTACGTTCTGCAGCGTGTCTGACACGTCAGGCCTCGACCTCTTCGGCCGCTTCCTGCCGGATCGTTAGCTGCACCAGGCCCGCCGGAGCATGCACCGGCTTCACCGGCTCTTCGAGCATACGGGCAGCTTCGGGGTCACGGTACTTCGCAAAATTCGCGCGAACCATGGAGAAAAATCCTCGCCAGCTGCCGAACTGATCGTTCACGGCAGTCGCTTCGTAACCGCTGTGCACCATGCAATTGGCGCACTTGGGGTTGCCCGATTCCGTGCCGTAATTCTCCCACTTCGTCGATTCCATCAGCTCCGCAAACGTGTCTGCATAGCCGTCCTGAAGCAGGTAACACGGCTTCTGCCAGCCGAAAAGGTTGTACGTCGGCATGCCCCAGGGCGTGCAGGTGTAATGCCGCTTACCCATGAGAAATTCAAGGAAAAGCGGGGACATGTTGAACTTCCAGCTCGCGTTACGGTTGGACAGGATGGAGCGGAACAGCCGCCGCGTTCTTGCCCGGCCCAGGAAGTGCTGCTGGTCCGGCGCTTTGTCATAGGAGTAGCCAGGCGAAAGCATCATGCCCTCAACGCCCAGCTGCATCATCTCGTCAAAGAAATCGCGAACGCTTTTCGGGTCCGCCCCATCGAAGAGCGTGGTGTTGGTGGTGACCCGAAAGCCGCGGGCCACGGCCTCGCGAATACCCTCAATGGCCAGTTCGTAGCCCCCTTCTTTGCAGACGGAGAAATCGTGATGTTCCTTCTGGCCGTCCACGTGAACGGAGAAACTGAGATACTTGCTCGGCTTAAAGAGGTGAAGCTTTTCTTTGAGAAGGAGGGCGTTTGTGCAGAGATAAATGTACTTTCTGCGCGCAATCAGGCCTTCCACAATCTTGTCGATTTCCGGATGCATCAGCGGTTCGCCACCCGGGATGGAGACCATCGGGGCGCCACACTCATCTACCGCCTTGAAGCACTGCTCCGGCGACAGGTTCATCTTCAACACGTGCGCCGGATACTGAATCTTGCCGCAGCCCGCGCAGGCAAGGTTGCAGCGAAACAGCGGCTCCAGCATCAGCACGAACGGATATTGTTTGCGTCCCGCTATGCGCTGTTTCAGCACATAAGAGACGACAGTCCACATCTGGGAGACAGGAACACCCATTTCTGTATTCTCGCATTCACCCGAGCAGTCTCCCAGGCTTCATTGAAGGAGTCGGCTGATAAGTGCTGTGGTGGCGCCGCTTTATAGCCTTGGCGGCATCGATCAGAAGTAAGCAGGGGACGTATTCGGGAAGGTTGACCACGCCTCTGTACCAGCGCAGGGCGGTGTCATGAACAGTAAACTCGGCGGCGCGAAAGGCTAATGCTGCGCCACCGACGCGCGTGCTTTGCGGGTTTCGTCCGCCAGGCGCCGCCCAACTTTATCCGCCACATCCGCCAGAGCGCCGCGGAATTTGGCGCCGCTGCTTTCCTGTGTTGTCGACCAGATCACGTCGCCCGTCGAATCCACCAGACGAACCGACGCGGCAACCTCCTGGCGCCGCTCCTGAATGTGACTGCTCTCACTTTGCGAAATACCGGCACTCAGGTTCTGGTGTGCCGAAGTGCTGGTGCCCATGCCTGCGCTGCTGCTGGAACCGTTGCCTTCCGAAGCGTGCAAACCGATGGAATCGCTGCTGTTATGTTCTTCCGTGAAGATCTTCTGGTCGGATGAGCCCTTCAGCACGGCGTCGGCCCGCTCTGGATTTTCGGTAACCACAAACAAGCCGGAGTTCTGTATCGCCGTTATGATCATGTCGCGAATCTGATCCGATCCGGCTCCACCGCCCAACTGATCTACGTAGATCCGTCGCACTTTCGCCAGGGAGGCTTCCGGAGGCGGATGTAATTCGATCTCCAGTGCATTGCAAGAACCTGGCATTCCGGCCAGCAGCAGCGAAAGGAAAAGTGTCGGGTGAGCCCTCACCCTTTTCCCGCTTTCCTGGCCTCTTCGTCCTGATACTCCACGCGCCGGCCGGTGCGGGCTTCAAGTGATACAAGCAGGGGGCGAATATCATCTTTATTGACTTGGAGCACCATAGCCTGCTGCTTACCCTCAGAATCGGTGTACCCGATGGACAGGAAGTGCGTACGCCGCTTGGCTGCCAGGAACAGCGGAGAAATCAGCACCGCTTCCATGTAGCGGCGACTGACACGCATCCCGTACTCCAGCGTGTTTATCTCTCGATACGGAATCTCTACTACTTTGTTTCGTGTACTCAGACGAAGCGAGTCCTCCTGCATCGTCTCGATTCGGGCGTTTGCCTTACCTGATACGCCGGCAACGGTCCCACCCACATAATGGACCCTGCTGCCGCTGCTTTCGGCCCCGAACAGGGGTGCGAGAGCAAGCAAAGCCACGACGGCTCGCTTCATGCACATGGAATAACACGTTTGCCCGGTCAAGCAAGTGCGCCTGCAAGTTTCGTGTATTGAGCGTTTCTCATATTCCTTATCTCCATGCAAACTGCTGATTGGTTTTGTCCTGCGCTTCCGCGCCGCGTGGCGCCTCCGCATAATGTTGCCGGCGACGCTGGCCTTGTTCGTACTGCCCGCCCGAACCGTCGGTCATTCCCAACATGGCGCGCATCCTGCTTACAGCGGACTGCAGGTGGTCGGCTTCCGCGCTCATCTGAGCCCCGGCACTGGCGCCCTCCTCCGCACTGGCCGCGGTTTGTTGCGTCACTTGCTGAATTTGCAGAATGGCCTTCGAAATCTGTTCAATACCGCGCGCCTGTTCTTCACTACCCGCATTCACCTCGTTCGATAGATTCTGCACCTGGATCGCGCTCTCGGTCACCTGCCGCATCGCCGCTGCGACTTCATCCAGCCGGACCTTGCCCGTCTTCGAGTGCTGGATCGATTCCTCGATCAGACCGGAGGTGTCCTTAGCAGCCTGGGAGCAGCGCTGCGCCAGATTTCTCACTTCATCGGCGACAACCGCGAATCCCATTCCCGCTTCGCCAGCCCTGGCTGCTTCCACGGCCGCGTTCAGCGAGAGAATATTTGTCTGGAAGGCAATCTCATCGATCACGCGGATAATCTTCGAGATCCTCTCGCTCGATGACGAGATGTCGCGCATCGAATCGAGCATCTGCTCCAGCTTTTGATTGGCTCCTGTCAGCAAACGATTGGCGTCATTGGTGTGCTCTGCCGCTTCACGCGAGCTCTTCGCGTTCCTCTGCACCATGCGATTCACCTGCTCCGCCGACACAGAAGTCTGCTCGAGTGAGACAGCCTGTTCAGACGCACCCTGCGCCAGAGACTGGCTGATTGCACCCATCTGAGTGGCTGCCCTCGCCACCTGTTGCGCGCCTTCGGAGACCTGGGAGCCCATGCTCCCCAGCCCGCTGTTCATTTGGCGAACAACCAGACTGATCAGCAGCGAGCATCCAATCGTAAGAACCACGAAAATATAAGCCAGTAGCCGCGTCGCGCTGGCGCTCGCCTGTACTTCCTGTGTGTCGGAATTCATCTTGTCGCGCTGATTCGTCAGGAAATCCCGCGCATTTCGCTGCAGATCTTCGTAAGCAGGCAGCAATTTCTCGCTCACCAGCTTCAGAGCGTCCGCCATCTGTTGCTTCTGGATGAGCTGCGTCACCTGATCGCTGACGGGCCGGATGGTCAGCATCCTGGCCTGTAGATCCTGCGTCAGACGTTTGTCACCTGGCGCGTCAATCAGAGGAAGCAGTTCACCGAACAGGCTGTCGATGCGGTGCTCTATTTCGGCCACCGCCTGCCTGTTTTGTTCGATTCCCGCGGCATCGTTCAGAACGGAGCGGAGCAGCAGAGCCTGCTGACGGCCGCTGATCTCGACAAGGTCTTCCACCAACTGACTCGTCCGGTCCGCGCGAAGCGACATCCGGTGCACCACGCGGTCGAGTCCGGCGTTCAGCGAACTCATGGCGCGCATCGAGGTGAACGTCAGCGCCGCAATCATAACCAGCAGAGCGGCGAAGCCACCGATGAATTTCGTTCGAAGCGTCAATCCTGCTATATCTTTGTGAACCATATCTTTGAGTGAGGAACCCTGCTTTCCGCTTAGGCCTCTTGGTGCCGGCGGCGGCTACAAACGTCTATCGGCGTCCGGAGGGAAAACATTAGAGGAATTCCGCGTGGACCCAAAAAAGGTAACGCCACACCGGGTCTGGACATACATTCGGCTCACCGCGGGGTCCAGGTCTGGCGCTAAGATGAAGCCAGAACTCATGCCGCTGAATGTTTTGAGAGACATCCGGAAGATTTACACTGGTCTGAACGCGGACTCCATTAGGGAGGAAGCCTGGCGGGACCTGAATGTGGGCCTTCTCGCCGCCGACGAGAGCGGGTATAACCGCATGGAAGCTTTCCTGGCTCCTCCTTTCATGGAAAGGGACGCCCGGAACCAGGCTCTCCGCTGCATACACCCCGCGGACGGCCAGCCAGACCGGTTCGACTTTGTCCTTTGCGAGCCGGGCATACCTGTACCGCGAAACGGATATCTCTTCGAATCGGATCAATCCGATTCGCTCGTGAACCTGATCGTGACCGAACATCAGGACCTCGAACTCGCACTCGCCCGCGTCTTTCCTCTATTCCGAAAGCCCGTGTCTGACCGGATTATCAACCGAATTGCGCGCGACAACGCCCTGTTCTCACTCGTCACCGCCCTTCCAAACGTAGTCCCGAGCCTCATCGAATTGCCGTGGAGCATTGGCGAATTTGCCAGCGACACTGCATTTCTGACCATGAATCAGGTGCGTATGGCGCTGCAATTAGCTGCCGCTCACGGGCGCCCTGTGGGCTATGTAGAGCAAAAGATAGAGATCGCGGCCATCGCGGCCGGCGCCTTTGGCTGGCGCGCCATCGCACGGGAGCTAGTGGGTAAAATCCCGTTGGGCGGAGGCCTTATTCCCAAGGCAGCCGTAGCGTTTGCAGGCACTTACGTCGTCGGGTTGGGTTTGGAAAAGGCCAACAGCACCGGTTCCGGTCTGTCCCGCCAGGAAAAGCGGGAAGCTTACGCGATGGCTTTTTCTAAAGGCAAGGAAGTGGTGTCGGATCTCGCCCCTGATCTGATCCGCAGCCAGCCGCTGGCGTAAGCGTACTTTCTTCGCGAAGCCCTGATTCCGCCGTGCTTCTCAAAGATCGGTGCAACCGGCTCACGCGAAGTCGGGTCCAAGACGTTAGAATTGGATCGAAGTCACCTATGCGCCTTCTTACAGTTACAGCGTTGCTTATCGCGGCCAGCGGCTTGGCCAGCGCCGACCGGATGACCCTGAAAAACGGTAATGTCATCCGTGGCACATATCTGGGAGGCACCGCCCGCCAGCTCCGTTTTGATGTGAACGGGGGCGTACAGACCTACGATATTGATCAGGTTCGTTCCATCTCCTTCGCTGACGAGGATTACCAGTCAAACACGCAACCGAATTACCCGGATCGCGCGCAACCGAATTCGGACCGGAACAACTATCCCCCTCCACCCCAGCAGTCCCAGGGCGGACAGCCCCAGCAGAGCTCCGGACAGCCCCAGCAGAGCTCCGGACAGTACTCTCAAAATGACCGGCCGCGTAATCAGGGCTACCAGGGCGGGCAACTCGGTATCACTATTCCCGCCGATACG
>JAUZEU010000519.1 GCA_030838885.1 Bryobacterales bacterium
GAGATCCCGCAGTCCCAGCACCATATAGAACTCGGGTGCGCTGCCCACGAAGTCGATTGCCTTTGTTGTTTCGGAGGGCATTCTCCAGGAGCCCCAGCTATAGCTGATACCCGCAGTGGATAAATCCGGGTGCAGCATGGTGAATTCGCTCGAAATCTTGCCGCCTTCGCCTTTGCCATACATGAAAACCCGGCGCGGATTGATCGGGTAAGTCTTCTTCGCCCAGGCGATCAGCTTTGCGATCGGCTCATCGTCAACGGCACTGAACTTCTGGTTCTGAGAATGGCCGGACAGCAGCACGTAGTTGTCGCGAATTCCCAGGCGGATCAGGGCTTCGCGCACCGGGAGGATTTCATCTCCGGTTGGCCGGTCGTGCTCGGCGGAGCAAATAACCAGCCCTAACTGACGCCAGGGGTCTGTCGTGCCAGCCGGGGCGGCATTTGGTGGCGGCTCCACCACGTAGCGAACAATAGTCTTGCCCGCTTCGTCCTTTAGTTCCGTTTCCGTAGCTGCATACAAGGTGGCGCTGAGAACAAAAAATCCGACAAGGTAAGAGAACTTCATGGCTAAAGAGAATATATACTGGAACCGGCCCCTAAGCTGATTTCTGACACTGGAGTAAAACCTGATGGCCTTTAAACTGAACGTGAACGGGCATACCAGCACAGTCGACGTGCCGGGCGACATGCCCCTGTTGTGGGTACTGCGCGACGTGCTTGACCTGAAAGGCACGAAGTATGGGTGTGGGATCGGACAGTGCGCCGCCTGCACGGTGCATGTGGCCGGGAAGCCGGCGAAGGCCTGCCTGACACCCGTTTCGGCTGTCGGAACCCAGGCGATTACAACTCTCGAAGGCTTGTCGGCGGATGGCACCCACCCGGTGCAGGTCGCCTGGCAGGAGATCGATGTTCCGCAGTGTGGTTATTGCCAGGCGGGACAGATGATGGCCGCGGCTGCGCTGCTGGCGAAGACGCCGAAGCCGACCGACAAAGATATCGATACCGCAATGAACGGCAACCTCTGCCGCTGCGGGACTTACGTGCGCATCCGCAAGGCTGTCCACAAGGCATCGGAACTGACTACCAGTGCGTCTGCCAAAACCGTGCAGACGGCCAGCAAGGAATAGGAAGGAGATAACGACATGAATAAGAGATACGATCGCCGTTCGTTCCTCAAAGTCAGCGCCCTTGCAGGCGGTGGCGTTCTGCTCAGTCTCCAGACTCCGGAAGCGAAGGCTCAGGGCCGTGGTGCCGCCGCCGCGCCTGCGCCCGACGTTCACGCGTTCATCAAGGTTGCCCCGGATGGCACAGTCACGATTGTGTCGAAAAACCCGGAAGTCGGGCAGGGCGTCCGCAACATGCTTCCGATGATGATTGCGGAAGAGCTGGATGTCGACTGGAAGAACGTCAAGCTCGAGCAGGCCGACTTCGATGACACGAAGTACGTTGGCCAGTCGGCTGGCGGAAGTACCGCGACACCGAATAACTGGGTCCCGATGCGTCAGGTGGGCGCCGCGGGCCGGCTGATGTTTGTGAACGCTGCCGCGCAGACGTGGGGTGTTCCGGCTTCGGAACTTACCACTGCGTCCGGCAAAGTGATGCATAAGGGCTCGAATAAGTCCGCGGGTTATGGCGAACTGGCCGCGAAGGTTGCCACGATGCCGACCCCGGATTTCTCCACCCTCAAGTTGAAGGATCCGCAGGATTACAAGATCATCGGTACCTCGCAGATCGCCTACGATCTGCACAGCATCGTGCTCGGCAAGCCGGTCTTTGGTATCGACGTGACCGTGCCGGGGATGCTGTATGGCGTCTTCGAGAAGTGCGGCGTGTTCGGCGGCAAGGTGGTCAGCTCGAACATCGAAGAGATCAAGAAGATGCCTGGGATCAAGCAGGCATTCGTGATCGAGCGGCCCGTGGTGACCGATGCGGTGATCCCGCGCGATCCGGGTCTGGAGAACGGCATTGCGATCCTGGGTGAAACGTGGTGGCATGCGCAGTCCGCACGGAAGAAGCTGGTGGTGAAGTGGGACGAGGGTCCACGGGCGTCTGAGAGCAGCGCTGCTCATGCGGTGAAGGCGGCGGAACTGATGAAGCAGGCTCCGCAGCGGACGATTCGCGCGGATGGCGATGCGGAAGCGGCACTGAAGACTGCGGCGAAGACGGTCGAGGCGACTTACTCTTATCCGCACATCGCTCACGCGCCGCTGGAACCCCAGAACTGCACAGCCATCTTCAAGGACGGCAAGGTAGAGCTCTGGACGAACAGCCAGACTCCTGGCGGCGGGCGGCAGATGGTAGCCGATACGCTCGGCATCACGCCGAAAGACGTGAAGGTCCACATGGTTCGCGGTGGCGGCGGTTTCGGTCGCCGGCTGACGAACGACTACATGGTGGAAGCGGCCTTCATTGCGAAACAGGCCGGCGCGCCGGTGAAGCTGCTGTGGTCGCGTGAAGACGACATGACGCACGATTACTATCGTCCGGGCGGATGGCAGCATCTGACCGCGGGCGTGGATGCGTCCGGCAAAGTGGTGGCGTGGAAGAACCACTTCATCAGCTTCGGGGCGGGCGAACAGTTCGCTCAATCCGCTGGTATGGGGCCGACAGAGTTTCCGCAGCGCTTCGTTCCGAACTACGCGCTCCATGCTTCGGTTCAGCCACTCGGCATCCGCACAGGCGCACTGCGCGCACCTTCGAGCAATGCGTTTGCGTTCGTGATTCAGTCGTTCATCGATGAGCTTGCGCACGCGGCAGGCAAGGATCCGGTGGCGTTCCGGATGGAACTGCTGAACTCCGCTGTTCCGCTGCCGGCACCTCCGGCGGGCGGTGGTGGTCGTGGCGGCGCGGCGCCTCCAGGAATGAACCCGGAACGGATGAAGGCCGTGCTTCAGCTTGCGGCTGAGAAGTCCGGCTGGGGCAAGCGCAACCTTCCCAAGGGTACCGGCATGGGCATCGCATTCCACTTTAGCCATCAGGGCTACTTCGCCGAGGTCGCCGAGGTGAAGGTGGATGCAGCGAACAAGGTGAAGCTCAACCACGTTTGGGTGGCCGGCGATGTCGGCAGCCAGATCATCAATCCGAGCGGCGCAGAGAACCTGTCGCAGGGGGCGGTGGTCGATGGTCTGAGCGAAATGATGTCCCAGGAGATCACTGTCGAGAAGGGCAGAGTCGTCCAGACCAACTACCATCAGCACGGGATGATGCGCATGGCGCAGACTCCTCCTGATATCGAGATCCACTACCTGAAGTCGACGTTCTCGCCGACGGGTATCGGTGAACCGGCTTTGCCTCCGATTCTGCCAGCGGTGGCGAATGCGATCTTCAGCGCCACCGGTAAGCGGGTGCGTTCGATGCCGTTCTCCAAATCCGGCTTCAGCTGGGCCTGAGTTGTTCCGGGTACTTCTCATTCTGTTGGTCCTTTGCAACGCGGCGCTCGCACAAGACGAGCGCCGCGTAGTTTCGCCTGACGGGCAGCTGGAATTCCACCTGTTTGTGAACAACCAGGACAAGAGCAATCTCTCCCGGGTGGGGTACCAGGTGCGGTATCACGGCAATGTCCTGATCGACACGTCGTTCATGGGTTTTGACCTGTACGAGCAGGAGCCACTGCTTGGCGAGAACACCGGGCTGATGTCGGACAGCAGCGCTTCCAGGCCCACGTATCACACGCTCACGGCACGGTACATGCAGAACGGGTCGCTGGCGCGGCGGCTGGATGTCGAGGTCCGGGTGTATAACGATACGGTCGCGTTCCGCTACACGATCGGGAAGGCCACACCGGTGGATCGGCTGATGATCGCCGATGAGGCGACCGAGTTCGACCTGCCTCATGACCCGGCGGTACCTGTGACTGTTCCGTTTGTGACGGAGCGCAAAGGGATCGGATGGGTAGCGATTACCGAAGTGCCCCTGCCCGGATTCCCTAAGATGCAACTGGCGGATGAGGATCTGCCGGGAAAGATCCTGTTGACCCGACTAACCCGTCACATCGGGCTTCCCGATGTCGTGTTCGACGGGAAGCCTCCTTTGACTGGTCCCTGGCGGGTAATTGTGGTTGGCCCTGACAAGGAACATGTGATGCGTTCCTTAGCTACCGCATCTGCGGGAATCCGAGATTAACGCTGCTGGTGGCGGGGTCGGGCCACCGGCTGGTCACGACTTTGGCTCGGGTGTAGAACTGCACTCCTTCGGGGCCGTACATGTGGAGGTCGCCGAACAGGGAGCCTTTCCAGCCTCCGAAGCTGTAGTAAGACACAGGTACCGGGATCGGGACGTTGATGCCCACCATGCCGACTTCGACATCGAACTGGAACTGACGGGCGACTCCGCCATCACGGGTGAAGATGGCAGTGCCGTTCGCGTACGGGTTGTTGTTGATGATGTCCAGCCCTTCCTGATAGGTCTTGACGCGCACCACACATAACACCGGGCCGAAGATCTCGTCGTCATAGCAATCCATGCCAGGCTTCACCTCGTCGAGCAGGCAGGTGCCGAGGAAGAAGCCCTTGCCCGCGGCGGCGGGATGATCGCGGCCATCGACGCGGACCCAGGCGCCATCGGGTAACGCCGTGTGCATGTAGGAGGCTACGTGGTCACGGTGCTCGCGGGTGATGAGGGGGCCCATGTCGCTGCCGGGTTCCTGGCCTGGGCCTATTTTGATGGCGGCCATTCGTTCGGTCACGGCGGAGACGAGCGCATCGGCGACAGGCTCCACTGCGACCACGACGGAGATTGCCATACAGCGTTCGCCGGCAGAGCCGAAGGCTGCGGAGACGGCGGCGTCGGCGGCCATGCCGATGTCCGCGTCAGGGAGCACGAGCATGTGGTTCTTGGCGCCGCCGAGAGCCTGGACGCGCTTGCCGTTGCGCGTCGCGGTCTCGTATATGGAGCGTGCTACAGGGGTGGAGCCGACGAAGCTGATGGCCTTCACGTCGGGATGAGCGAGGAGGCGATCGACGGCGACGCGATCTCCCTGAACCACGTTGAAGACGCCAGCCGGAACACCGGCGCGGTGGAGCAACTCGGCCAGGAAGAGGCTGGCTGAAGGGTCTTTTTCAGACGGCTTCAGAATAAAGGTATTGCCGCAGGCGATCGCGTTCGGGAACATCCACAGAGGGACCATGGCCGGGAAGTTGAAAGGCGTAATCCCGGCCACGACTCCCAGGGGTTGGCGGATCTGATACACGTCGATACCCCGGCTGGCCTGTTCGGAGAAGCCGCCTTTCAGCAGGTTC
>JAUZEU010000527.1 GCA_030838885.1 Bryobacterales bacterium
CGGCGTGCGGTACACCTATCAGGGCGTTTTGCACGATGACAAGAACTCCATCACCAACTTCGTTCCTTCCCAGGGTTTCGTCACGCCCGGCAAAGACTTCGGTCCGCTCTATCGGAAAGACTGGAATAACTTTGCGCCGCGTCTTGGATTCGCATGGACCCCGACAAAGGATTCAAAAACCGTATTGCGCGGCAGCTTCGGCACTTTTTTCGACGTACCCGCGCTGAACTTCTTCACTGCCAATACAGGCGTTCCCAACGGCGGCGCAGCGGGCGTGAACGCTAACCCCGGCGGCGCAAGCCCGGTGTATTCGCTTTCGGTCAGGAACGTGACGATTCAGAGTGGAGTTCCCATCTTCGGCACCGCCTCGCCCACACCGCCATTCGGTGTCTTCGCGGTCAGCCAGGATTTCACCACACCCTACGTCTTCAACTTCAACGTCAACGTGCAGCACCAGTTCTCACGGACAACGCTGCTGCAGGTCGGATACGTCGGCAGCCTGGGTCACAAGCTCGCCGTACTGCGGGACATCAACCAGCCGGTAGTCACGAACGGAGTTGCGGTCCGCCCCTACGCGGCTCAGTATCCACAGCTCGCCACCATCAACGAAGCGGAATCCGCCACCAACTCGAACTACCATTCCATGCAGCTCCAGCTGCGGCAGAGTTTCTGGAAGGGCCTTTCCGGAACCTTCAACTACACCTTCAGCCACGCGATCGACAATACTTCCGACGTTCGCAACACCGTTCCTACCAACAGCTACAGTTTGGCTAACGAGCGCGGTAACAGCACGTTCGACATCCGCCACATCGTCACCAGCTTCGTGAGTTATGAGGTGCCGACCTTTACCTCGCACGCACCGCTCCTGACCAAAGGCTGGCAGGTCAACTCGCTCTTCACCTTCCATACCGGCTCGCCCTTCAATATCCTTGCCGGAACCAACGTCAGCGGCACCGGTGAAAATCGGGACCGCGTGGATCTGATTGGTGACCCGTACGCCAGCGTCCCTGTCCTGACCGGCACCACTGCTGTTCAGTACTTCAACAAAGCTGCCTTCGCCAGACCAGCGGCAGGCACATTCGGCAACCTGGGCCGCAACGTCCTCTACGGACCCGGCTTCGGATCCATGGACTTCTCGGTCTTCAAGAAGACGCCGATCACCGAACGGATCTCCACCGAATTCCGCGTGGAAATCTTCAACCTGCTGAACCGGACCAACTGGGCGAACCCGAACGCCACATTTTCCAGTGCCAGCTTTGGGCAGTTGACCTCAACCCGTAATGGCGGTTCAGCTCCCGGGCTCGGCTTCGGCGAACCCCGCAACGCGCAACTCGCCCTGAAGGTGATTTTCTGATGCTTTTTCGCGCGGTTCTGGCCGCGGTTCTCGGGGGTGCACTGGGTGTGTTAAATGTGGCAGCGCAGCCCCCCCGTCAAACCACGTGTCAAACGTACCGTCACGGACGCGGAAGTCACCCGCGTCCACAAGTCGGCGATCCTGATCGATACTCATAACGACATCACCAGCCGCACGGTGGCAGGTCTCGATATCGGCAAGCCCTCCACCACCACCCACACCGATCTGTACCGGATGAAGGAAGGCGGCATGGGCGCGCAATTCTTCGCCGTGTTCGTGGCTGCCAGCTACGTCGAAGGCAACCACTCGGCGAAGCGCACCATGGACATGATCGATACCGTGAAGCACGACATCGTGGAGAAGTATCCAAACGATTTCATGCTGGTCACCACGGCGGCGGGCGTCCGCGAAGCGCACCGGCAACACAAGATCGCTGCCCTCATGGGCATCGAGGGCGGCCACGCCATCGAAGACGATCTCCGGCTGCTGCGGCGCTTCTATGACGAAGGCATCCGGTACATGACGCTCACCCACAGCAACAGCAACCACTGGGCGGACTCATCCGGTGATCCTAATAAGCCGAACAACGGCCTCACACCCTTCGGCAAAGACGTGGTCCACGAGGTGAACCGCCTGGGCATGATCGTCGACATCTCGCACATTGCCGACAAGACTTTCTGGGATGCACTCGAAACCAGCAAAGCCCCGATCTTCGCCTCGCACTCGTCCTGCCGTGCCATCTCGGATGTTCCGCGCAACATGACCGCCGCCCTGGGGAAGAAGGGCGGCGTGGTTCAGATCAACTTCGACTGCGGCTATTTGAACCACGAAGCCGCCACGGCAGAGGCGGCTCAGATGGCGAAGTTACGTCCGGTCCTGGCCGACATCCGGGCGAAATATGCAGACGATACGGAAGGCATGATGAAGGCGTTCCGTGCAGCCCGCGTTCCGGCAGACCCCAGGGTTCACGCCACCCTGACCGACGTGGTGAAACACATCAACCACGTGGTCGATGTGGCCGGGATCGATCATGTGGGGTTGGGCAGCGATTTCGACGGCGTCCAGTGCGTGCCGGAAGAACTGAACAGCGTGGATAAATGGCCCAGGCTCACGAGAGCGTTGCTGGAAGAGGGATACAGCCAGGCGGACATCATCAAAATCTACGGTGAGACATTGCGGCTGATGTCTGAAGTGGAGAAGACAGCAGCCGCAATGAAGTAGCGCTTACTGCTGTTGGGGAGGACGGTGGCCGCGCATTTGCGGTCCGGGTCCGCCAAAGCCGCGATCGCCACCTCCGCTCTTGACCGTGTAGCCGGCCGGAACCATGAAGAGCGACGGGCTCGGCTCCGCCTGCGTGACGTTCGTCAGGTCCATCGACGTGGTCCCAAACCGCGGATCGGAACTCCTGATCTGAACGGGAATTTTCAAATCGTTAGAGATCCAGACCGTTCTGGTGATCTGAATCGGGCGCTCGTTTCCGATCTGCCCGGCAGCGATGGTTTCCACGAGACTGGTGCCCGTGGAAGGCAGTCCGTTGACGGATTGCGCAGGCAACGTGGTGCGCACGATCTGGGGGCCGCCCGCGCGACCGGTCGGAGGCGTCATGTTCCCGTTACGGGCAGGCGGAATACGCAGCGGGCTCTGGTGCGCCGTCATGGTCGAAGAATCCAGAAGATACCGGTTGCCGCCGACGTAATCCAGAATAGTGATCTGGGTAAAAGGCTGCTTGCCGGAAGCTGCAGGAGGCGTGATCGTCTCTTCTATCCGGACACGGCCCTGTCCGTCACGAGACACGCTGGCCTGGCGTTTTTTTGTGATGGTGTTTCCATCTGCCAGAACCTCCTGGCTTTGCATGACTTCAACACCCGAATACGGTGCCCCGGTCACGTATGCGCCCGGTCCACCGAACATGCCCGCGCCGCGCCCGCCCATCGGACCGAAGCCGCCGCGGGGGCCCTGCGCCAACAGGGCACATGCCGAGAAAACCAACGAACCGATCAGAACTGTCCTTTTCATATACTCCTCCTAAAAATCGCCCTCGCCTGAAACCTCTTTTGAAAACCGGACAGCGCGGGGGAAGCCGTCCTGCCCCAGCAACAGATCCGCGGGCAAATCCGTTGTCCAGGTGGGATCCACATTCACGCCCAGACTGGCGAGTTCCGCTGGCTGCAGTTCCGTATGGACCACCCGCATCAGTTCGCCCCTCGCCAGCGGAGGCGCATACGGTACCTCGATGAAGCCCTCCTGCTGCGGATCGCCTTGCTCGTCCGCAACCACGGCGGGGGCGTCGATTTCCGGCAGGGCCAGATTCCTCACGACAACCGTTGAGACCAGTAAAACCGCGGCTGCCGCCAAGGTCCAGAGCCATCGGTTCCCGGCTGGCTTTCGATGTTGCCGGCCGAACTGATTCATCAAAGCAGCCCGATTCGTCTCAGGAGATCTCGCGGAGGAAGCCTGAGCTTGAATTACGCGTAGTCCGGCGGTGAGAGCGCGCTCTAATTCCCATCGATCCAGGCACACCAGGCAGATATCCAGGTGGCCCTTCAGGGCCCGATCCGGCGCGCACCGCCGCCGGGCGCATTCCACCAGACGTTCCGTCGCGGCGCTGCAATCCAACACGGTCTTCATGATCCACACCTGCTCATCTCCAAAGCTCCCTGCGCCCCCCGCAATCGTTTCAATTTACCGGCCAGCAGCCCCCGCGCCCGATGCAGGCGCGAGCGCACGGTTCCGACCGGACACTGCATCAGCCGTGCCGCTTCGTCGTAATTCCGTTCTTCGAGATCGCACAGCACGACCGCCTCGCGGTACTGCTCCGGCAGTTCGCGTATCGCTGCATGGAGCGCAGCCAGGTTTTCGCTCTCGATCAATTCGCCCAGAATGTCATCGTGAAAAACCTGATCCACAGGCGCTTCCACGGGTCCTTTGCGCCGGAAAACGCGCACCAGATTGCGCGCGACGCCATACATCCAGCCTTCTAAAGATCCCCGACCGGCATCAAACCTGTTCCCTGCCGACATCAGCTGGAGGAACACGTCATGCGCGATTTCCTGCGCGGCTGCCACGCTGCCCGTCATGTGCAGAGCGTAGCGGTAGAGGCCCGGCTCCCTGCGGTCGTACAATTCCGCAAAGGCAGCGCTTTCGCCCTGCTTCATCAGCCGATAGAGTTCCTCATCGGGCTTTTGCATCCGCCGTTCCTCCTGTATTGCATACGGACGCAGGAAAGTTCCCGCGGGTTTTTGCCGTGCTTAGAGTTGGGGGCGCGGAAGTTTGACCGGCTGCCAGGGCAGAACACCCGTGCGCCGGACGGTGCGGGCATAGACCTTGTCGCCTGCAGTCGCGTAAAGGGTGTGCAAACCAGGCCCGCCGAACACGACGGATGTCAGGACACCGGATTGCGGACTCCGAATGATACCCACCACTCGACCGGGCGGATCGCAGATCTGAATACCCAGGCTGGTAGCGACGTAAACATGCCCCGTGCTGTCGTGGGTTATGCCTGCGGCATCGGTAACGGACGACTCGTCAGGCGTTTCGAGATGGTGGAACGCCATTCCGTAGCGAAGTCCGTTGTCCGGGCCGATCTCGAAATTCCAAACCCACCGGCTGTCGCGGTCGGAGACGTCGATCAGGTGTTCGTCGGGAGACAGGCGCAGGCTGGCCGGGAACGCGATAGTGCTTTCCGCATTAGCCTGGAAGACGATCCGCTTCTTCTTATCGGTGTCGACCAGCCAGATGCGGCGCGCGGTTGGGTCTGTAAAGTAGATGCGTCCCGTGCTGGTGACGGCGAGATCGCGGGCATCCACCGCGCCGATGACCACGAGTTCCGTGCCATCCGGCCTGTAGGAAACGATTCGTCTCTTTGCAGGTTGTGCGGCATACAGCCGTCCGTCGGGTCCGAACATCAGACCGCTGACACCGCCGGCGTTGTCTTTGAACAGTACCGGTTTGCCATCGGGTCCAAGCTTGTAAATTTTCGACGTTTTCGAGTCTGCAAAGTACAGGACACCGTCTTTGTCGATGGCAGGCGCATCGGCCGAACCATACCCCTGGCCGACCAGTTCCCAACCGTGCTGCGGATCGAGGAAATCGGTGATGTAGTGCCGCGATCCGGGGCCACCTTTTGAAGCTACGATTGGCTTGGGATATTCGCGCCACAACCAGCGCAGGGCTTCGGGGAGAATGGCGCCACCATGCCGACCGCTGTGGCCTTCAGTCCCAATGACGAACTTCGCATCGTAACCGGCATAATCGAGCGAGGCGTAGACTTCCTGATTTGCGAGGAACCAGGCGCCGGAGTAGATGCTCTGGTCGTTGCTGCCATCCTGCATGAAAACGCGGATCGGCTTGGGTTCCACCTTGCGAATCATGGCAGCCAGCGTGTCGCCGCCGCGAAGGTTGGTGTAGCTGCCGATGTAACTGATGACGCGATGGAAGGCGTCGGGGCGGTTCCAGGCTGCCACGAAGGCCGCGATACCACCGGAGCTTCCACCGCCAATGCCCCGATCGTCCGGGTTAGCGGAGATTTTGAGGCTAAAGCGCTTCTCCACTTCCGGGATCAGGTCTTCAATAAGGAAGCGAGCATTGGCATTTCCGATTGCATCGTATTCGAGACTGCGGTGATATCGGACCATCTGTTCCGGAGTAACGCCGGGGGTGATACCGGGATCGACAAAGATGCCGATCGTGACTGGCATGGAGCCGTCCGCGATGAGGTTGTCCATGACCACGGGCGCGCGGCTGCCGCCGGTTTCGGATGCATAACCAGACCCATCCTCGAACACCATCACGCAGGCGGGTTTGGAACCGTCATATTGTGCGGGCACGTAGACAGAAACGGCGCGCGTAGTGCCGGGGAAGATTTGGCTGGTCTCGAAACTGAATTTGGTGACCTTGCCTTTGGGGACACCGGGTTTTGGCTGGGAATCCGGGCCGAGGACGTAAGCGGGATTTTGAGGGATGTTTTGAGCGAAGGCGAGGGTGCTCGCGAAGAGGACAATGGCCGCGGATCGGATGTGCATTGGGGAGGCAGTGCCGATTTTATAACAGACAGCCGTCCGCGACGGCGATCTTAGGCCGGGGATTTTGGAGTGGTTGAGTGTTTCCAACAACCTGGCAGGTTCGTTCGGAAATTTCACTATTGTTGGACGAATAGAACGCGAGTGGCACGAACGGCGAGTTGGGCTGTGTCCGCCAAAGTTTCTAGTGAACTCGTTCATTACGAATCCAGTGTGATGCAGAGACCAGAGGAAATCCTGCTTCCGCGACCGCGGCGGAAGCAGGTAACGTGTGTTGGTTGTGCGAGTTATGCGGGTTGAAATATATCAGCGAGAGACGTGATCGATCTGCGGGTTTACTCGCAGTTCACCATCCACGGGATGCCAAACCGGTCGACCAGCATGCCAAAGCGCGAGGCCCAGAAGGTCTTCTGGATCGGCATCCGGACCGTGCCGTTCTCGGCCAGGGCGCTAAAAATGCGGTCTGCCTCCTGAGGGTCATTCAGGTTGAGCGAGATGTCAATGCCCTGGGGCTCTTTGTAGTAAGCGGGCGGTGCGTCGGAACCCATTATGATGGTGCCCCCCACGGACAGGCGAGCGTGCATGACTTTGCTCTCCCAGCCTGCAGGCAACTCATACGTGGCCGGTGCGCCTGCATGGGTCATGATGGATTCGATTTTGCCCCCGAGGGACTGTTCGTAAAATTTGAACGCTTCTTCGCAGTTACCGTTGAAAGAGAGATAGGGGTTAATTTGCATGTGGGCTCCTTGGTGTTTTGTGAATTCGGTTCAGGTCTTTCGCTTTCGTTTGCCTGGTTTATTTTCAGGTTCGCGTGTTTGCAGCACTTTCAGGTAATCGTCCAGCCGGTCGAAGCTTGCCTCCCAGAATTGGCGGTATTGTTCGACCCACTCAGACACGCCTTTGAGCTGAGCTGCCTCCAGCCGGCAGGGCCGCCACTGTGCCTGGCGTCCCTGTGAGATCAAGCCAGCTCGCTGCAGCACTTTCAGGTGTTTTGAGATCGCAGGGGCGCTGATGGCGAATGGCTTTGCAAGCTCAGCTACCGATGTTTCCCCTAAGGAGAGGCGCGCGAGTATGGCGCGCCGGGTAGGGTCGGCGAGGGCAGCAAAGGTGGCATTGAGAGCTTCCGTCGACATGAATATAACCGATCGGTTAATTTACCTGTAGGTAAACTAGCGCGACGCAATCGTAATGTCAAGCGCGGTTGATTATTTCTTGCCGACCAGACGCGGCCGGGTGTCTGCGCTTGTTTCTTTAAGGGACGATGCCCAGGGTCTTCAGTACTTCTGGCGAGGGCTCGTCTACGGCTACCATCCGGTGGCAGAGCTTGCAGTCATTGGCGATCTGTTTCGTGTCTTCATGGCAACGGAAGCACCCGGGCGCGTCAGTATGGCCGAGGTTGTTGGGGTAGGTTCCCCAGGTAACGTTCAGGTGAGGGAAGACATTGCGGTTGTAAATGGCCAGGAGGGTCCGGCCTGCCGCGGCGATCTCCGGCGCTTATCTTGAATAGACGTCCGGGTAACCCGACTGATAGAAGCGGGCCAACTTCGACGGGATTTCCTTCGCCGCTGCGTCTTCCGTGGCGTAACCCGCAGGGCGATGTTTTAATCGCGTGGACGGAAGGTACCGGGTGGCAAGGTGAAACCCTCGCCGGGCAGCTATATGACAGCAAGGCGAACCCGCTTGCCCGGGAGAGCAGGTTCAGCCGACCGCGGCGCGGAGTTTTGCCGGTGCTCCTCCACAGCGCGATGACAACTTTTCTTTGATCTGCTACGCAATGTGTGAGTGGCGGAAGATCAGCTTTTCTCCACCACTCCGGCCGACGTGACTTCTATTTGTGGGCAGTCCTGGCCATGTTTTCGTGTGCTGTGGCGAGAGCCCGGTCTTCGGCGGCCGCTTTCCGTGCTGCCTGAGCGAAGTATCTGCAATGGCCGGCGGTGTTGCCGGACATCGGGTGCTTCGTCTCATGCAGGGCGTTCGGATGGTTCGTGTATTCTTTCGCGAGTTCTTCGTGCTCGACTGCCTCCACTTCCATCGCCTCCGCTTTGTGGTTGAAGTAAGCGGCTAACTGCCGGTGTTCTTCGGGTGTGCTCGCCTTATTGATGAGAGCCTTAGCCTCCGCCCTCGTCAATGTCGGAGCGGATTCGACCGCAAATGTAAGTCCTGCCGCGACCGCGACCAGTAAGATGCATCCAACAGCCTGTCTAATGAATTGAAATTCCGATCTCGTCTTCATTCTGAAACTCTCCTGTTTGAAACGCGATACGTCAGGGCGGCGCGCTGAAGCGACCCTTTATTGTCAACTGCCCGCGGCGACGTGGGGCGGTGTTCGATCCGCAGGTGGTATGCAATTTCCCTTGCGGACCTGGCTTGTCAGAGAGCAGGCCCGTGGCCAAAGGAAAGCTTCTGAAAGCACGCACTTTCTTTCTACCGAAACTGAGTTATGTCTGGGTTATCAGCGCCAGGTTGCGTCATATGGCGCATCGATTTCCGGACTGTTCGCGTCGGTAAGTGCTGCTGTTATAGCAACCCTGGTGGCGTCCCAGGACATACCTGAAAATCACGCCCAGCATTGTCTCATTTGCGGGCCCACAGTCTCTGGAACCATTCGCTGACCCGCGATTTTCGAAGCCGTCGGGTGCATGATTGTTACGGCCGGGAGTACCTTCGATAAGCCAGGGAACTTTGAAGGTATCGCCTCGAAATAGCGGCCAGATGTAAGGTGACCGTATTTGGCGCTGAATCCAGGAATAGGGTTGTGTCGCAAATAGATTGGAGGATGGTTTGATCCGGTGAAGCGAAGCGCGATAGCCGGCCAGCAGTATTCCGTGGACGACATTTCGGGACGAGATCATTGTCCTGTGCGTGCGCTGGTATCTCCGGTATCCGCTCAGCTATCGCGATCCGGAGGAGATGATGGCAGAGCGTGGATTAACGGTGGATCACTCGACCATTGCCCGCCGGGTTCCGCACTACGGACTAATCCTGCAGGACCGCATCCGGCGCGGGATGCGCCAATCCGGGAGGTGGTGGCGGGTTGATGAAACGTATATCCGTGTTGCCGGAAAATGGACATATTTATACCGGCGGTCGACTCAACAGGACACAGGATTGATTTCGTTCTGTCGCCGAACCGGGATCGTGTGGCTGCCAAAGGCTTTCTCCGGCTTGCGCTCTCCGGTCACCGTCGGCCTCGTGTGAGCAACGTGGACGGCCATCCCGCGTATCCCGCTGTAATTGATGAGCTAAAACAGAGCGGAGAACTGAGCCGGAGATGCCGATGCCGCCAGTCCCCCTGCATGAACAACCATCATCGAACAGGATCATCGTTTCGTGAAGAAGCCAGTCGTGGCGAGCCAGTGGTTCCGATCCGTTGACGGCTCACTCAACACAATCGCGGGATACGAGGCCATGAACATCGTCCGGAAAGGCCAGATCCGCTGGCCGGCAAAGGGCGACACCGCCGGGACGCCCAGCTTTTGCGACACAACCTCGCCTTGAGATCGTCTGCGGTGGGCGGAGAACGCTGGGCAGTGATTGGATGACTTTCGAGCATCGCGAAACCAGATGCGACTTTCGGTTTCCAACTGCTTCAGATACGCATTGCGTTTCGCTACGGGTGCCGTCACCGGCTCCGATTGGCTCCTCTCATCCGATTAGACTTTGCCCCTGCGGGGCAGACCAGGATACGCGGCCGGGGTCCGCGTATCCTGGCTTTGTTCAAGGGGCGATGCCCAAGGTCTTGAGGACTTCTGGCGAGGGCTCGTCTACGGCTACCATCTGGTGACAGAGGTTGCAGTCGTTGGCGATCTGTTTCGTGTCCTCGTGGCAACGGAAGCAGCCCGGCGCGTCAGTATGGCCGAGGTTGTTGGGGTAGGTTCCCCAGGTAACTTTCAGGTCAGGAAAGACGTTGCGGTTGTATATGGCCAGAAGGGTCCGGCCCGCCGCGGCGATCTCCGGCGCTTGTCTTGAATAGACATCCGGGTAACTCGACTGATAGAAGCGGGCCAACTTCGACGGGATTTCCTTTGCCGCTGCGTCTTCCGTGGCGTAACCCGCGGTCAGCAGCTGGACCGCCGTCTTCTTCATGAATGGAAGACTGACGGGCAACTCTCCTGCCCTGAGCGCGGCATCGACCGCACGATCCGGCGCCTCAAACGAGTGTGCCGGCCGGTTGTGGCAGTCCACGCACTGCATCTCGTACCTAGGAAGCGAAGCGAGGGAGGACGCATTGCCAGGCGCCGCGAAGGTCTTCACTGCGCCTTTCGCATCACGGTATTCCACCCACGGTATCGTCTGGCGTTTGGCGTCAGCCGCGGCATAGCGCATCTGAATGCCGGGCCCCATGTGAGCGCCGTGGATGCCGCCGCGCGGGCCACCTGTATGCATGGTTAACACGGTCTCCGAACGAGTATTCTTTTCATCCTCTTTAAAGCTGGAGATGACTTTAACACCCGTGCCGGTTTCGCCGGTTCGTGCGTGGCAGCGCTCGCAGGTCTCGAGGGAACTGACCAGCCGGTTGCTTTCCATGGCGGACTGAATCGGGCGGGGGAAATTGTTGAGCACTACGGCGGTCAGTTGCCGGGTACCGGACATCTTACTCGCAAGCCAGCCGGAAGCGCCGGGCGCGACGTGGCATTCCACGCACTCCACGCGCGAGTGGGGCGCGTGTTGCCAGGCGGTGAATTCCGGCTTCATCACATGGCAGGTTTGACCACAGAACTGTTCGGTTTCCATGTGCTGCACAGCCCGGTAAGTCGCCTGGCTGCCAATCACGACATTGACGAACGTTATGAGCCCGAGGAACAGACCGATGCGCCGCCAGGCCACCCTGGAATCTACTACGGCAGTGAGACCCCGGCCGATGCGGCGGCGTGCGAGGAAAATGCCTGCCGGTATCAACGCCAGGCCAAGGAACAGAATGGCGGGGATGATGAGAAAGATCAGAATCCCGATGTAAGGGTTATCAACTCTGCTGCCGTGCAGGTGCAGCGGGAGTACGAACAGCCAGGAGAAACCGGCGGTAGTGGCGAGCGCCACACCGAGCATGCTGACCCAATGGCTGGCCAGCAGGGTGATAAGAGGGCGCCTGGCATCCGGGGCCAATAGTTCTTCTGGAGTCATTATCTCGGGCTTTTTCCATTGGTATTGCCGTTCAGGTGGGCTATCAGGTCGGCCATTTCGCCGGTCTTAAAGACCGGCCAGGAGATCTTCTTAGCGTTCATCTGGTTGAGCATGGCGGGACCATGTCGCCAGAGGGCAGAGACCATGGTAATGCCGTTCCATGTGCCTGCCTTCTCAGCCAGGACAGCACCAGGACCGGAACCGGAATGGCAGTCGGTGCATCGTTTGGCGGCAAAGAGACGTCGCCCTCTGGATGGGTCACCTTTGGCTTCAAAGAATTGTTTCGCCCAGTAATAACTGAGCACCTCGCGCATTTCCGGAGTTTCCAGGCGCGGCGGCTCGAGGTGCAGAAACGAGGCATGGTTCCACATGGAAGCGGCGATACCAGTAAGCGTCAGTGTGCCGCCGGTAGACTGCGCCGATCTGTGGCACCCGGTACAGCCCTTCGATTCGAACAACCTCGCGCCATTTTCTCCGGCGGTAACCTGAAACGTCGATGCAGTGGCGCGAGCAGCGGGAGAGATGTTCCGCAAGTAGACCAGCAGGTCTGAGAATTCCTGAGAAGTGAGGGCAGGCCACGCGATTTTTTTCTTCGCGAGTTCGCTCCACATGTCCGGGGAGTGGTTCCACATAGCGCCGACGAGTGCGACGGGGTCGGATATCGCCTGCCACTGATTGATCGGCCTGGCCTGGGGGTTGGGAGAAGTGGCGAGCCCATGACAGTTCGCGCAGGACTTCGTGGTGAAGAGACCCTTGCCGCGGCCGGCGTCGCCCGGCATTTCGAAATAGCGGGCGGAGTAGAAAGATGCGAACAGATCGGCGGCGGCCTGTGGATCGAGTTCTCCCACTTTGAACGCCTTCTGCTGGATGACGCTCCACATGGTGGGCGCGTGATTCCACATGGTGCTCGCAAAATCGGCAGGTGTATAGCCCCGGTC
>JAUZEU010000541.1 GCA_030838885.1 Bryobacterales bacterium
AAGATCCATCAAGTCGATCCCCAAACAGGGGCGATTCTTCGCACGATCGAGTCCAACCGCTTCGTCACCGGGGTCACCTGGGTCGACGGAGAGCTCTGGCACGGCACCTGGGAAGGTGACGAGAGCGATTTGAGGCGAGTCGATCTCCGAACGGGAGAGGTCCTGGACAGGCTCGAGATGCCGCCCGGAGTGGGCGTTTCGGGGCTCGAGTCCGATGGCGGCGATCAGTTCTTCTGCGGAGGAGGAAGGAGCGGGAAGGTGAGGGCCGTCCGCCGGCCCAGGCGAGGTTCCGCGACCGGCAGCGGAACGGAGAGTCCCGTCTACTCCACGAGCAAGTAATCGGGGAGCAGGTCCTCCCGGATGGTGCAGCAGATCATCCGTTCTGCATCCCCTGCGAGCCGCTCGTCGACGCGAGGGCGATGTACTGCCGTTCTTTATGAGTTGTGTGTCGATGTCGACCTCGCTCATGTCGCTGACAATGACGGCGACCTTGAGGCCATCGCGGTTCGCGAGGATGTGATTGAGAAGCGTCGTCTTCCCTGCACCGAGAAAACCGGAGAGTACGGTCGCCCGGCAGCTGGCGTGTGGTCGTGAGTGTCGAGTGGTTCGTCATCCGAGCGGATCGATCGTGAGGAGAAGCCGTGGCTCTATATGCGACGGCGAACAATCAATGGCCGCACGCATCGCCTTGCCCGCCATGGCGTGTTCTTGAACAGGACAACGTCGAGCGGCGCGCAGCGTCGAACGGCCGCATCCCGGCATATGGCTGGGTTGTGAGCCCCGGGCGGCGGCCGGCGAGGAGACTGCGGTGGACGCCACGCTCCTCGATCCACTCGCTCGTCGGGCTCCAGTAGGTGCAGACGAGCCGGACCATCGCGTGGTCCACCTGGAAGTGCGGGCAGCTCGGTACGTTGAGCCCGACGAAGCGCACGCCGACGCACGGCGTCTCCGTCATCGCGCCGACGACTTCGATTGAGTGGCAGATCCAGGGAATTGGCTGCGGCTGTAGTTTGACGATTCAGCATAGATCTATGCTGAACATGGAAAGCAAAGTGGCCGATATGTCTGACGAGTTGTGGGACCGCGTCCAGTGGTTGCGCTTCCGACGCCACCAGTTCGTCGGAACCACAAATGTGAACGTCCGCCACGCCCGACCGAGTCGTGTCGAGTGGCATCCTCTATCCCTTTCGCACCGGCTGCCAGCGGGAGGCAATTCCCAGGGATTTCGGCAGCGGCAGTACCTGCTATCGACGATTCAGGAACAACAGCAGGCTCGCGAGTTCGAGCTGATGCATCGCGAAATGCTCCGCTATATACGACGACAGCGGGACTTCCGGCCCGTTCGGACCCTGGCAGTTCGGTCCTCGTTAACCGGACCGTCGTCATCGGCGCATCGCGGCTGCCTTTCACGTTCTCTCAGAAGGCCCGAATGACCGGCCCGGTACTGCGACACTATTCGGCGACTGATCCGTTGCGAATCCCGGATCTTTATACATTAGTCGAAAGGGAGATATCCTCATGAACCGTCTGCGCTCAGCAGTTGTAACTTCCGACCGTATACCGCAATAAGTGACGAGCGTCTGCGATGCAAATATAATGACCGCATGCTCCTTCCGAAACGGCGGGGATGGCTTGCTGCGGCGTTCCTCCTCAGCGCTGTCGCGCAGGCACAGACGTTCTCGCGCGAAGAGGTCGATTTCTTCGAGACGAAAATCCGCCCCGTGCTCGCGGCTCAATGCCTGGGCTGCCATACGAGTTCGCGCACATCCCCGGCCGCCCATCTCGCGCTTGATTCGCGCGCCGCAATCTTAAAGGGCGGTGACTCGGGACCTGCTGCGGTCGCCGGGAACCCCGCATCGAGTCGCATCATTCAGGCGGTCCGTTACGAAGGTCCTCAAATGCCGCCGTCCGGCAAACTGCCCGCAGATCAAATCGCGCTTCTCGAACAATGGATTGCCAGGGGTCTGCCGTGGCCTGTTGAATCCACCGCTGCGCCGCTCGCGGCGAAACCCTCCGCGAAGCTAACGACACGCTGGGCCTGGGAACCCCTCCATAACGCCACGCCTCCGGCTGTCCGCAACACACCCGCGGCGCCCACGCCCATGGACCGCTTCATCGAGGCGAAACTCGAATCCGCGAACCTCCAACCCGCGCCCCCGGCCGATCGGCGCACGCTTCTTCGCCGTTTGTCCATTGACCTGATCGGTCTCGCGCCTACATACGCCGAAGTCCGATCTTTCGATAATGACCACAGACCCGACGCTTACGAACGACAGGTGGATCGCCTGCTCGCCTCGCCTCACTTCGGGGAACGCTGGGGCCGCCACTGGATGGACCTGGCCCGCTACGCCGACTCCGGTACCCTGGGCATCCGCTTCCCGTTAGCCGTGGCCTATCGCGACTGGGTCATCGACGCGTTCAATCGTGATCTCCCGTACGACAGATTCGTCACGCTCCAACTCGCCGCCGATCAGGTCGATTTGCGCGGCCGCCAGCAGGACCTGGCCGCTCTCGGCTTCATTGCTCTCGGGAACGATCTGTATCGCGCCACTGAACTCCCGGATCGCGTTGACGATCGCATCGATGTCGTGAGCCGCGGGCTGCTGGCGCTTACCGTCAGTTGCGCGCGCTGTCACGATCACAAATACGATCCCATCCCCACGCGCGATTACTACTCGCTTTACGGAGTATTCGCGAATACGCAACTCCTCGGATTCGCCAAAACCGTTGCGCCCACATCACACGACGGCATTGCCTCCTGGTACGAGCAGCGCATCGCGCTCCGCGCGCAGAGTCTGGACAACTATCGCCGTGAGCGCCTCGAAGCGATTCGCGCCGACTACCGCCAGCCCGCCGAAAGCGACAAGTACCGCAAGGCCGCTGAAGAAGCGCGCCAGCTTCCCGCGTCGCGCCGTGACGGTTATGCGCGCGAACACAATCTGAGCGCCTATATGCTCGAGCGCTGGGTGCTATCGCTCGACGACCACTCCGATCCGACTGCTGTGCCGATTGAGGATTTCGGTTACGTGATGACCGAAGGCGATTCCAATACCACGCGTGAACTTCGCAAGGAATACGAGCAAATGGTGAGCGATTTCGCGTGGCGCGGCTCGATGGCCCGAGTGACTTCGGTGTCCGATGAGCGCACGCTTCGTCCGGCGCACGTGCTGATCCGCGGCAACCTGAATGACCCGGGCGAAGAAACACCGCCGTGCTTCGTCTCCGTGCTCTCCGGACCGAATCGCGATTGCTTCACTCACGGCAGCGGACGCGCCGAACTCGCCAAGGCCATCCTGCACGGCCCCATTCCCATCGCCTCGCGCGTGTTGGTAAATCGCGTATGGCAGCACCTCTTCGGCGAGGGACTCATCCGTTCGGTCAGCGATTTCGGGCGCCGCGGCGAGGATCCCACGCATCCCGAACTGCTCGACTACCTGGCCACCCAATATCAAAATGGCGGCTGGTCTACCAAACGGCTGATTCGCTCGATCGTGCTCACGGCCGCTTATCGCCGCGCATCAAACGCTTCGCCTGAAGCTCTGGCGGCGGATCCGGAAAACCGCCTGCTCAGCCACATGAATCGCCGCCGGATCGACTTCGAGTCTCTGCGCGATTCCATGCTTCTCTGCGCGGGCCGGATCGACACGACTATGGGCGGTAAACCGATCGCGCTCACGACGATTCCAGCCGACCCGCGCCGCACCATCTATGCCTATATCGAACGCGAACGCCCGCTTCCGCTGCTGAAGATCTTCGATGTTGCCGACGCCGAACAACACACCCCCGCGCGTGGCATGACCATCGTTCCGCAACAGGCTCTCTTTCTGATGAACAGCCCGTTCGAGCAGGAGATCTCGTCGTCACTGGATACCTCCATCGGTAACTCGCCGGACTTCGTCAACGATCTTTTCCGCCGAACGCTGCAGCGCGATCCTGATCCGGACGAACGAAAGCTGATCGCGGGAATCGCCGGACGCGCAACCCGCGCGCCTGCGCCAATTGGTGACTCACAATGGCGTTACGGATCTCTCAGTTTTGACCTCTCCTCCGGTCGTGTCCGGGATTTCCGCGAATTCCGCTACTTTACCGGCACGACATGGCAGACAGCCTCCATGCTGCCCGACGCGAAGGAAGGTATGGCCTCACTCACCGCAACCGGCGGTTCGCCGGGTGACGGTCTGGATAACGCGGTCAGCCGCCGCTGGATCGCTCCGCGCGACATGACTGTCCGCATAACGTCCACCCTGATGCAGCGCCGCAACCAATTTGCCCAGCGCTTCAGCTGGACCAATGGCGTCCGCGGTTCGCTCGTCTCCAGCCGCAGTGGAATGGTTGGCCAGTGGCTTGTCAATGGGCCTGTGAAAGAGGCAAAGATCGTCGAACAGGACGAATCGAAGTCTGAAGCGAATGTGGAATCGCTGGTCGTCAAAGCAGGCGACATACTCGACTTCGTTGTCGATTCCCGCGACGATCCCGAACTCGACGCCTTCACCTGGAACATCAAAGTCGAAGACGTTACGGGTACGCAGACATGGGATTCCGTGCGCGACTTCAAGGGACCCGCAACGCGCGGGCTGACTTCTCGTGCCCGCGCCGCTCAGGTGCTACTCATGTCGAACGAATTTGCGTTTTTGGATTAGGAGCAATCGTGATCAACGCGTATTCACGCCGCCGTTTCCTGCAGTACGGTACTTTCGGCCTCGGCAATCTCGGTCTGGCCATGATGCTGCAGGCCCAGGACGAGATTCCCAACCCGCTCGCTCCGAAGGCGCCCCATTACGCGCCGAAAGCGAAGCGCCTTATTCACATTTTTCTCAATGGCGGCATGTCGCACGTCGACACTTTCGACCCGAAGCCGGAACTGAAGAAGTATGCCGGAAAGGCGCTCCCGGTCCATTTGCGCACCGAGCGCAAGACCGGTGCGGCGTTCCCTTCGCCCTTTGAATTCCACCGCTATGGCCAGAGCGGCATCGAGATCAGCGAGATCTTCCCGAAGCTCGGCGAGTGCGCGGACGAACTCTGCGTGATTCGCTCCATGCACACCGACATCCCGAACCACGAGCCGTCATTCCTGATGATGAACTGCGGATCCACGCAGCAGGTGCGGCCCAGCATGGGGTCGTGGCTCACGTACGGACTCGGTTCGGAAAACCAGAACCTGCCCGGTTTTATCGTGCTGTGTCCGAATGGCCTGCCCACCCGAGGCTCGGTCAACTGGCGCTCGGCGTTTCTGCCCGGCACGTACCAGGGCACGCACATCGATACCAGGCACACGCGTGTCGACGATCTGGTCGAAAACATCTCGAACCCTTCAATCACGCGCGATGATCAGCGCGGGCAACTCGACGCATTGCGATCGCTGAACCGCACACACGCGGCGGCGAGGGAAGGGGACTCCGCCCTCCAGGCCCGACTGCAATCGTTCGAGCTTGCGTTTCGAATGCAGATGGAGGCGCAGCAGGCGTTTGACATCGCGAACGAACCGGACTCGGTTCGGAAGCTCTATGGTGACACGCTCCACGGACGCCAGATGCTGATCGCGCGCCGTCTCTCTGAGCGCGGCGTGCGTGTGGTGCAGGTCTGGCACGGAGCAGGGCAGCCGTGGGATTCGCACAGCGACATCAAAGGCAACCACAGCCGGCTGGCCAACGAATGCGATCAGCCCGTTGCGGCGTTGTTGAAGGATCTCAGGCAGCGCGGTCTGCTGGACGAAACGCTCGTGCTCTTCTCGCCCGAGTTTGGCCGCACGCCAGTTGTCGAACTCGCCGACTTCGGCTCGAATCTCAATGGCGACGCAGGCCGCGACCATAACTCGTACGGCTTCTCGGCATGGCTGGCCGGCGGCGGGGTGAAAGCGGGACAGGCCTGGGGAGCCACCGACGATTTCGGATTCCGCGCCGAACAAAACCGCGTCCACGTTCACGATCTGCACGCCACGATGCTCCATCTGTTCGGCTTCAACCACGAGCGCCTCACCTATCGCTATGCGGGCCGGGACTTCCGCCTGACCGACGTCTCGGGCGAAGTGATCAAGGGTCTGCTGGCGTAGAAATCATTCCGGGACGTCCGGGTCCGCAGTCAAACCGTGACCCGCTGGGACAGAGTTGTGGCCGAACAGGGAAGGAGACGCCTGGATGCGCTGGGCCACCCGCACGGAAGGTCTTGCGGGATGAAAGGCATTGCCAGCGGCTAACAGACGCGGTTATCGGAGGACCTCGCAAACTCGGTCATGAGACTCCGCTTTGGCCTGTAATCGCGTACTCGTTCGTCGGTTGCACAACACGCTCCGTCCCGAGAGCTGACCTCCAACGTCTCCGCTGTGACCGTGTAAGGTCCGGAAAATGGATCTGCATGAAAAAGAAGGGGTGAGAACGGTATTGGATATGAATGGCGTTACGCCCACGTTACGAGGCGACTTCAAGGCGCTGTGATGGTATGTTACGTGGGCCGCGATGAATCGTGGGCGTACAAGTTGGGTCCTTTCGAAACTGTCTTAGGGGTCGTACAGAGCGAGTTTTCGGATAGCACGCGGAAACAGGCAGTCGCGATACCGGCAACCTGCAAAGGCTCCGGCTCCCGCACCCACGAAGAAACCCGGCGCACCGGTCGAAACCTGGCCGGACCGCCTGCGGGACTGGCTCGCGGAACGGGGCTTTTCCAGACAATAACTGGTTATCGCGACCAGGTATTTCCGTTATACTGCTCGCGATGCGAATAAGCACCGGAATTGCGCTTTTGACTTTCCTTTTTCCAGCCGGCGTGGGAGTCTTGCTGGCCGACAACAACAGTCGGCTCGATTGCGGCAGGAAATCCCTCGCATCCGCAGTGGGCGACGCGGAAAACGGGCAGACCATCGTATTCACGGGCGTCTGCCATGGCCCGGTAGTCATTCACACGGATGGCATTACCCTGAAAGGCGCTGGAAGCGCTGTGATCGATGGCGGTGGTCACGATGCGGTGACCGTCGCGGGCGCTCACGGGGTGTCGCTCGTCAATATCGAAATTCGCAATGGCGTGAGCGGGGTGACCGGCAGTAACGGCGCTCATATCGCTTTGACCAGAGTCAATGTACACGATAATGCCGTGTTTGGTATCACCCTGCAGACTGCGTCAAGCGCCGTACTCACGGACGTGATGGCCACCAACAACGGCGTGCACGGGCTGGACATCGAAACGGGTTCCGCAGTCACCGTGACCGGCACTCTGATGTCGGCAAATAACCGTGTGTTCGGTATTAACGTGAACGGAAGTTCGATCACTTTTTCGCATGCCACGGTAGATGCCAGCCGTAATGCCCTGGGTATCCAGATTGCGACAAATGCGAACGCGTTCCTGAACGACTCCGCCACAGTGATCAACACCGTTAACAATCAGGCAACAGGGCTCACGGTTGTCTCCGGAGGGCACCTAGTTTCGTTCGGCGGCACCATCAACTCGTCGGGAAATCCGGTGGATGGCGTGTCTGTGAATTCGAAGGGCGGACTGGACCTGGATGCCGGTTCCATGCTGAACAGCTTCGGTAACGGTAACGGCGTGGTAATTCAGGAAGCGTCCGTGATGACGGTTTTCAACATCCCTCAGTTTTCCGGGGTGCAGGGCCTTAGCACCGTGAACTCTCACAATAATGCGCAGGCCGGAGTGAGCGTGCTGACCGGATCTACTCTGACATTGTCGAATCAGGCGCAGATCATGAGCACTGCGAATACCGGAGGAGGGCTTCTGGCGGACAACGGCGCAGGCGTGACTCTGGTGAATTCCACCGTCACCGGAAACACGCCGAAGGACATTCAACTGGCCTTCGGGACACGCGCGGATCTGCGGACCACAACCTTTGGAAGTTATTCCTGCGATGCCACGGTCCTGGTTCGCGGAACCAGCGTGATTACCTGCCCGCATTAGGCAGGGGCGATTCAGATGGCGCTCATCCCGCCATCGATCAATAACCAGTGTTGTGTCCGACAAATACCGGACAAATGAATGACGGTGGCGGCGTCCTTCATTTGTACTCGTGTACTCACCTCTCGAGCGGATCGGTAGCGAGACCTCTATGATCGTAATACGCAAGACTGGTGTGTGGATTGACTATCCCCCTCAATTAAGCCGCCCGGGGTTGAGCGAAACTTCAAATTCGCTCATAGGCATATCAGAACGACAGCTTTAGCGCGACCTGCATGATCCGCCCGGCAAGCGTGCTGCTGATAACGCCCGCAGATGCACCCCCGATCTGCGCGTTGGGGTTGCTGAAGTTTGCCCGATTAAGTGAATTGAACAACTCCCACCGGAAGCTCAGCCTGGTTTGCTCCGTAATACGAAAGTTACGGTGAATGCCAAAGTCCACGTTGAAGTACCGGGGCCCGACAAGTACTCCCGTGCCGGAGTTCCCGAAGGTGTACTGTGCGGGGATCGAAAACGCTGCCACATCGAACCAGGCCGCGATAGACCTCTTCTCAGCTGGCAGGTTAGGATTGCGGGTGACGTTGGGACGCTCCACCGGAGCAAGTGCGGTTGAACCGATGGAGTTCGATACAGACGACGAGAGCGATGGCCCGAAATGGCTGCCCGAATACATCGTCCAAACGCCCGAGAGGTTCCAGTTCCCCACGATGTGAGAGACCACACCGTGGTTCAGGTGCTCGCGGCCTGTGCCGAACGGAAGCTCGTATACGTGGTTGATCACCACCATGTGGCGACGGTCTTCGGGAACATTGCCCCACTCGCATGCGTAGCAGTTGCTGTTCTGCGGCCGGGTGGAACTGTTCGCGCCCATAGTGTTGGCCATGTTGTGCGACCAGGTCCAGACAACCGCGCCCGTGAGTCCGCGGCTGTATCGCTTAGTGAGCTTTGTCTGGAGGGCGTTGTATTTCGCCATGCCATAGTTTGTACGGTAATCAATATCGCCCAAAAGCGGATTCAGCCCGTACAGAGGACGCCGGGGATTCAGCGGGCCGGGACCGGGGACCGCCTGATTCCCCAACACGGAATTTGTCATGTCTTCGGTCAGTGTGCGGACAAAACCGACCTCCGCCAGCAGGTTGCCGGCAAGCTCACGCTGAATTCCGATGTGGAACTGCAGCGATTTATTCAACTTCATGTGCGGATCGAAAGCGGTGTACTGACCCGTAAGCTGGTTCGGATCCTGGAGGTTGGGTGCAACCGGCAGCGGAAGGCCTTGCGACAGGATGTTACCGGGAATGCCGTTTTGGTCGAAGGCGAATGACTGGATCACATTCATCGGCGGGTTTGAGTGCAACATCCTTCCTCCGTTGTTCGCCTGGAAGTAGGAGATACCGAAGCCGGCGCGGAGAACTGTCTTCTGATCATCTGTCAGGACTTGCGCGATACCGAGGCGCGGGGCGAAGGATTTTCTATCGAGGCAGATGAGCGCCGGGCCGCAATCGTTCTCCGACGGTGTTCCCGCTGTGGAGAACCGGCCCGTGGCAATGTTGATGTTGGAATAGCGATTGAACACTTCTACCGGCGGGGCTTGTAACTCATACCGGAGACCATAGGTGAGAGTCAACCGGCTGTTCAAGCGCCATACGTCTTCCGCAAAAGCTGAGCCATCCCACATCCGGAGGCCAAATTGCCCCTCCTGCTGGCTTCGCGTGATGCTGACAGCGGTTCCCAGTGCGAAATCTGCCAGCGCCGTCCTTGATCCGCTGCCGTTCACCTGGCGGGTGAACGCCCCGGAGAACGAGTACTGACCGCGAGGCGCAACGGTGGTGTGACCGTTAAACCGATGTCGCGTGTATCCGCCGCCAAGTTTCAGCGTGTGGCTCCCGCGGACCACTGTAAGAATGTCTTCAAACGGGATCGACACTGAGCGGGTAAACTCCGGGAAGGAATTACTGTTCCCAATCTGAGTGCTGAAGCCTCCGATGACCATGTTAGGAATTCCTGCATTGGTGTCGCTGATGTTCATGTTGGGGATTCCCAGGCTGGCCGCGGTGGTGTGGGTACTGTCGTCGTTATAGATCGAGAGCCAGTTGCGGACCACGCCGAGATGCGCCTCGTTCACCATACTGGCGCTGATGACCTTAGTGTAGTTAGCCGTGACTGACCAGTTTTTCTGATAGCTTGGCCCCCCGCCGGTGATGTACTGACCGATATCGACTTTGTAAGGATTCTGCCCGACCGGGAGGATCCCGGTGCCGATGCCGGTGGTGTTGTCGTAACTGTACTTCAGGAACAAACGATCAGAAGTGCCGATATTCTCATCGCCGCGGATATCGAACTGATCATCTCGCTGGCGCCCGACGGGATTGAAGTTGAAATTGCTGCTTGCCAGGGAGTTGGTCGGCGCCGGGAACAGGCTCATTGTTTTGATTGCCGCCTGATCCAGGCGGCTTGCGGGGATGATGTTGTTCGCGAAGGCTACGCGTTGCCCGCTGGACACGTTAAAAGGATCGAAAATGGGGGCGCCAAGGGCTGAGAAATCGCCGGTTTGTACCATTCTCTGCTGCGCGAGGGTTGGGATGCTGTCGGTTTGACCACCTGCCGGAGGAGAGACAATCCGGATTCCCTGGTAATCGCTGAAGACGAAGGTTCTGTCTTTTCGGATGGGAGCGCCGAAGGTACCGCCAAACTCATTTCGCCGGAAGGCTGCCTTCGGTGTTCCATTCCGATTGTTAAAGAAAGTATTGGCGTCCAGGGTGCTGTTGCGCAGATATTCGTACAGATTACCGTGAATTTGGTTGGTGCCCGATTTGGTCAGAACCACAGTCACCCCGCCGGCCGAGTTGCCATATTGCGCCGAGTAATCCGTCGCCATGATGCGCGTCTCCTGAATAGCATCCACCGGCGGATTCATCACCAGCCCGTTTACCCATAGCTGCCGGTTATACAGTCCGTCAATCAAATAGGCACTATTGTTCGCCGTCGCTCCGTTGATGCTGATGCTGTTGTTGGCGCGCATACCGTAGCCGGTGAGACCCGCGTTCATGCCTGGCGTAGACGGGGATGCGCCTGCCGTCAGTTGCAGAAGGTTTGTGAACGAGCGTTCATTCAGCGGCATTTCCTGGACCTGTTGCGCGGTGACGAGGGAGGAGACGGTGGCGTTCTGGGTCTGCACCTGCGACGCCTCCGCTTCGACCCGCACTGTCTGCTGCACATCGCCCAACTTGAGTTGGATGTCGATGGTGATCGTGTCCGCTGCAGTCAATTCCGCGCCGGTTCGAACCAGTTTGGGAAAGCCGGGGTGTTCTACGCTGACGGTGATTTTCCCGGCGGGAAAGGATTCGGCTACGTATTGGCCGTTCGCGTTCGTCACGGTGGAGCGCGTGAGTCGAGTTCCTTCATTGACGAGGACCACATGGGCTCCCGGGATAACGGCGCCTCCCTGATCCGTAACAGTTCCTGCAATAGTCCCCTGCGATTGGGCGAAAAGCTGGTGAGTGCAGCACAACAAGAAGAAAGCCGTAGCTCTGCTGGTTCTGTTCATGAAAGTGCCCCTTATGTTCGGACGCAAACTGTTACGTTGAGCGACCCTAAGCGAAACGAAAAGAAGTTTGTCACCATTCACCAGTGATGTCAATGACATTAAGGACGAATGTCGCTAGCCTGTGAGTTGTCCGGGTCGATTCGGAGGGCAGACTATGGCGAGGTGGAAGCCAGCCAGGTGATGCGCGTCCGGGAAATGGAACGGATGATGAAACTACAGGACGTAGTTCTGAAAGCGATGGCAAAGAAGCCGAGTTGGATCGCGGCAGCGGAGATGTGCGGGGATGACCGTACGCAACATGCAGCGGAAGCGGCAGGCATACCAGGATTCCGATGGATACGGCGCAGCGGGTCCTGGCGTTGTATCGGGACATTACGCGACCTGAATGTCAGGCATTTTCACGAGAAGCTGAGCGAAGTGGAGGGCACCGGGATAAGCTATAGCTGGGTGAGGCAGGCACTGCAGGGCGCCGGACTGATGGCGAAGCAACGACGCACCGGGTCACCCCGGGGGCTGGGCGAAACGCCGGCCGCTGCCGGAATGCTTCTGCATACCGGCGGCGCATGCATGTTTTTTTTACTGCGGCGACGTCTATGCGAAGTTGGGCACGGATTTCGATAAGTGCGCCTGGCCGATAGCGGAGATCCTGCAGGCGCACATGCTTCCATAGAAGACACCCCCGAACTGCTCTATCCGGGTGGCGACCAAGGCTGGCTGCGCAAGGATCTGATCTCCACGGCGGTCAGCGACCCCGTGCAGAAGCGCGGCGAGCCGCGCGATCCGGCTGTGAAGCGCATTAAATAACGGCATCATGGGGGATGCTCGTCGCTCCACGCCCGAGATCGGCAAACGTGTTTCCGATATATGAAGGTGGACTACGCGGTTCGACAGATTCGTGAGTTGATGAAGAACGCACAGTGAGATCATGCCGGGCCTGACCCCACCAGAACAGATCCCGACCACTGCATCCACGGCCAGCCACGCGCGGCGGCGGGTGGTGATGTTCGGGGCATCGCTTGCGTTCCTGTCGTTCCTCGACCGCGCTGCCATCAGCCAGATGGCCCCGGCGATTTCGAAGGAACTGCGCTTATCCTCCGTTCAGATGGGTCTGGTATTCTCCGCGTTCGGTTTCACTTACGCAGCGTGCGAAATCCCCAGCGGCTGGCTGTGCGACCGCTTCGGCGCAAGAAGTCTGCTGACGCGCGTGGTTGTCCTCTGGTCCATCCTGACTGCAGCAACCGGATTCGCCTGGAACTTTCCTTCGCTGTTAATTACGCGTCTGCTGTTCGGAGCGGGTGAGTCGGGATGCTTTCCCGGTCTGGCCCGCGTATTTCGAACGTGGCTCCCGCGTGAGGAACGGAGTTCTGCTGAAGGCGTTAAAGCGGCCTGCGCGCGCTGGGGAGCCGCGATAACACCTGCGCTGATCGTGACCTTATACGGGCACTTTACATGGCGTCAAATCTTCGTGCTCTTCGGTGTGGGCGGCGTGCTGTGGGGCGTGCTCTTTCATCGCTGGTATCGCGACAACCCGCGCGAGCATCCGTCGGTTAATGGAGAGGAGGGCCGCCTGCTTGAAAAGGCGTCATTGCTGGCCTCGGATCACAGCGCGATGCCGTGGAAGGCGCTGATCGGCTCGCGAAGTGTGTGGGCGCTCGGCGTGCAGTGGTTTTGTCATTACTACGGGTTTTACTTTTACATCACGTGGCTGCCCATTTACCTCTACCAGGTTCGTGGTCTCGACCTGCGTCATGGAGCATTGGCAGCCGGTATGCCATTGTTTTCCGCGGGATTGGGCAGCCTCTTCGCGGGATGGGCACTGAACGCTTTGACACGACGGCTGGGAAGCACGTCCCGTGCCCGGAAGTTGCTTGGATATTTGGCGTACGGCGGCGCGGCGGCGCTGCTGTTGCTTTTTACTTCCATTGCGAATCCCACAGTGGCCGTGATTGTGATGAGCCTCTCCAGTTTTGCGGCGGAGTTCAGCGGCCCCATTTCGTGGACGTCCGCCATGGATATCGGAGGCGAGCGCGTCGGTACTGTGTCCGGTTTCATGAACATGCTCGGGCATTTCGGCGGCGCCGTTGCTCCAGCAGTTACCGGGTTCCTGCTGGCGATGAGCGGGAATGCATGGAACGTGGCTTTCTATTGTTCTGCGGCAATCTACGCGGTGGGCGGGGTCTGCTGGATGTTCATCGATCCGGTAAAGCCGTTCAAAGCCTGATTCGGCAACTGTTCTATCGACCGCAGCGCGTGAGCGAGGTCGGCGATCAGGTCTGTTACATCCTCAATGCCGACCGAGATGCGAATGACGTCCTCGCCGATGCCCATTCGGTCGCTATAGGGAAAAGCAGCACACCTTCGGGTGCAACACAACCTACGAACCCCGGACGCGATCCAACTGTCCACCGCAGTCGCGCCGGGCAACCTCGGACACAAGGAGAGTTATAGTGGCCGGCCTCACGCGTCATCCGACGGAACAATGGATGGATCAGGTTGCGCGAAACCTGACCGATTCCGAGTCCGGCACTCTCCGCGACCGGGGCCACGTCCTGCACGACGCTATACAAAGTTCTGCTCCGGCTTTCGATCCATCTTGCGGGACGAAGGCGTGCGACCGCGCAGGCTTCCTGCTCGCTCTCCGAATGTGAACGCCTTGCGGAGCAATGGGTTCGATCTGTCAAGCAGGAGTGTGTGCCGAAACTGATCCTGTTCGGTGAGGCCTCGCTCCGAAGAGCTCTAACTCAACTCAATATGTCACGCACTATCACGAAGAGCGGAATCATCAGCGCAAGCAAGGCTTGCTGCTGTTCACTGCCCCGCACCAACGCGTGTCCTTCGGCAACGCCGATCCTTTGCAAGCAGCGTCGCGGCGGTTTGCTTCGATACTACTCGCGGGCAGCATGAAGATATCGACCCAACCATGCCTGCCGCTGCCGCTATATGTTGCGTACGCTCATCCCGGCGATCTCTGCTGCCGCTATCCAGGTCAGCTTCTTTGCCCTCGCTTTCAGAATTACCTGATATAGTTTCATCATTCGTTCCCTTTCCCCGGACGGGCATCACCTGGCGTGCTTCCACCTCGCAGCTTCTACCGTCTGGCTCGACCGGACAACGACGTATTAATTCCCTGACAACTCACATGCCAGCGACATTCACGTTGAGACTTCCGTTGACGATGAACGAAACCGCGTGATAGCATCTCTGGCACCAGACGTCGCTTTGCTGGCGAATGCGTATGGGGGGTCTGAATGCGATTCCAGAAGATCTATGTGGTCATCGGCGCTCTTTTTCTTACACTAAGTGAGACTCAGGCACAGCAGGCTCCAAGCGCGATTCTCGGGCGGGTGGTTGATCCAAGCGGCGCAGCCGTCGCGAGCGCCACTGTAGAGGCCACCAACACAGCTACGGGCGGGCATTCAACTTCTCCCACAAGCGCCACAGGTGACTACGTGCTGCCATTTCTTATTCCAGGTTCGTACACGCTGAGCGTGGAGGCTCCCGGTTTCAGGAAATCATTGCGTCCTCAAATTCAGGTGCGCGTCGACGAGCGCTTAACCATTGACGTCTCGCTCGAACTCGGCCAGTCGACGGAAAGCGTACAGATCACAGCGGAATCGCCCCTGCTCGACACGTCCACCACGTCAATGGGTCAGGTCCTCAGCAGCAAAGCCGTTCTGGATCTGCCATCACTGACCGGCAATGTCATGCCGATGGCCGCTCTGTCGCCTGGCGTGCTCTTTATGCCAACGTTCCCGAAAGACGTACGCCCGTTCGACACGGGGTCCGGCTCAGCCATTGCCGGCGATGGCACGCGAGTCGGCACCGCCCAATTTCTTCTTGACGGCGCCATGAACAACGCCAACTCCGGCTTCGCCTATTCGCCGCCTCCGGGGGTTGTACAGGAAGTGAAGGTGCAGACGGCGTCCTTCGATGCCGGTTACGGCTACATGAGCGGAGTCACCGTAAACATGAGCCTGAAATCGGGCACGAACGAGCTGCATGGCCAGACCTATTACTTCAACCAGAACCCTGTGTTTTACGCAAATCGCTTTTTCCTGAACCGCGTCGGGGCGCCTAAAGTGGCCTACAAATCGCATAGATGGGGCGGCAATGTGAGTGGCCCAGTCGTTATTCCAAAGCTTTACGATGGGCGCAACAAGACCTTTTTTATGTATGGCTACGAAGGCATCTGGACTTTCGATCCCGTCTCAATAGGTTACGAGGCTGTTCCCACGGCAGCCCAGAGGGCTGGCGACTTCTCGGGCCTCCTGGCACTCGGAGCCAAATATCAGATCTACGACCCGTTCTCCATAGTTCCCGCTGCGGGTGGCCTCTACGGGCGGCAACCGCTGCCCGGCAATCGCATACCTGCCAGCCAGATCAACCCGGCAGGCGCGAAAATAGCTGCGCTTTTTGATAGTCCAAACCTTCCTGGAAATTCCGATGGTGTCAACAACTACACAAATGGCCGGAACTCTCACGACACCTTCTACAACCACATCGTCAAGATCGATCACACGATCTCAGACAAGCAGAGATTCTTTGTGCGCGGGGATGTGACCCAGAACCGCCGCGTGCAGGATCAGCGCCATCACGACGCGGTCGGCCACCTGCAATATCGCTACAATCGCGGCGGTGCCGTCGATCACATCTATACCGTCTCGCCCGAATTCTTTATTAACACCCGTTACAGCTATACCCGCTACATCGACGGCGTCTTCCCGGATCAGGTGGGCTGGGACCTTGCAGGCCTGGGCTTCTCGTCCACGTTTATCAATCAGATCAAGGCAATCTCCCCCGCACTGGTACGCCTTCCGCGTATTGATACCACGGGATACTCCTCGCTGTCGGTGCAAAGCCAGAACTGGAATCCGGTAGATGCACACGACTTCGCCGTGAATATGACGAAGGTTCACGGCACTCACAACGTTCGCGCGGGTTTCGGGTACCGAATTTACAAGCGGAACTCGACCGATTACGGAACATCCTCCGGAACGCTGACGTTCGGCACAAACTGGACGCGTGGACCGTTCGACACTTCCGGCAGTTCACCTCTTGGTCAGGGACTCGCAAGCCTCTTGTATGGCCTGCCAACCGCCGGCACATTTCCCATCAACGCCAATTATGCCGAGCAGGCGAAGATCCTCGCGACGTATGTCCAGGACGACTGGAAAGTCCACCGCAACCTGACCATTAGCATCGGGCTACGGTATGAATTGCCGTCTCCCATGACGGAGCGGTTCGACCGAAGTGTCGAAGGCTTTGATTTCACCGCAGCCAGTCCGATTCAGGCCGCTGTCAAGGCGGCCTACGCGGCCAATCCAATCCCGCAGATTACTCCGGATCAGTTCCGCGTTGCCGGCGGCCTGACCTTCCCCAATGTGAACGGAAACCCGCGGACGCTCTGGAATTACAACAGAAAAAACTTCATGCCGCGCGTCGGTCTGGCTTATTCGCTTACACCGTTGACCGTGATCCGCGCAGGCTTCGGCATCTATTTTGAGCCCAATGGCGTTCCGAATTTTGACGTCATTCAGACGGGCTTCACCCAAACCACGCAGTTGGTTCCGTCCCTCGACAATGGCCAGCACTATCTGGGGACTCTGGCAAATCCGTTTCCGAATGGTCTGCTGGTTCCGGCCGGAGCGGGAAACGGTTTGAGCACAAACCTGGGGCAGAACGTCAGTTTCTTCAATCCCAACCTGAAAACGCCCTATATGGAGCGCTGGCAACTCGCGGTCCAGCGAAGTTTGCCGGGCGGCTCCGTAGTGGAGGTCTCTTATGCCGGGAACCGGGGGGTTCGACAGCGCATCAGTCGCAATCTGGATGCCCTGCCCAATCAATATCTGAGCACATCGGCGGTCCGAGACCAGCAGACCATCAATTTTCTTACCGCGCAGGTACCAAATCCTTTTTATCCCCTGCTCCCGGGAACCAGTCTGGCCGGAACTACGGTCGCCAGATCGCAATTGTTACTGCCCTACCCTCAGTTCACCAGCCTCGCCAATGACACCAACCAGGGCTACTCCTGGTATCACTCGATGCAGACCCGGTATGAAAAGCGCTACTCCCTTGGCTTCATGACGACGGTTTCGTGGACGTGGTCCAAGCTGATGGAGGCACGTACTTATCTGAACGCCGGCGATCCCATGCCGGAGAAAGTCATCTCCGACCAGGACCGCACCCACCGGTTGGCGATCTCGGGCGTCTACGAGCTTCCCTTCGGGAAGGGTAAAGTTTGGGGCAATGGGATGAACGGCCTGGTCTCGAAGGCAATCAGCGGCTGGCAGGCTTCCGTCATCTACCAGGCGCAAACAGGTCCACCACTCGGCTTCGGGAACGCGTTCTTCAACGGGGATCTGGCCGCCGTTGTGATCCCGGACAATCAACGGACCGTGGACCGGTGGTTCAACATAGACGCCGGGTTTGAGCGAAACTCCGCGGCACAACCGGCATCGAATCTCCAAAAATTGAGCAGCCGCTTCTCAGGAATCCGCGCGGCCGGCACGAACAACATAGATTTTGGATTAATTAAGAACACGCAGTTTCGGGAACGGTTTCAGCTCCAGTTCCGGGCAGAGGCAATTAATGCTTTCAATCACCCGCAGTTTTTGGGCCCGAACACCACACCGAGCAGCAGCGCCTTCGGTCAGGTGACGGCGGAATGGTCTTCTCCCAGAACTATTCAGTTAGCGATGAAGATTCTCTTTTGATTTGGCGCTCTTTCCCAAGCCCTACGCGCTCTTGATCAGGATGCAGGTTCAATTCCTACCGCGCTCACCACTCACATCAAATTTACAAGCTATTGGATGGCGATGTCTTTTTCAACTCTGAACCGTCCTGGAGGATCCCATCTGAATTCGTCGCGGCCGTGCTGAATTCAGCGACTCGAACGCCTCCCTCTTTGGTGTTATCCAATAGTGTGAGTAAGGCTTCCAGCATGGCGCAGGTCATGCACCCCAGGAAAGGGCAAGCATCGTTGCGACGGTGGGCCCGAGATAGTTCGGCCGGCACTCGATATCCTATCTTGTTCCCGGAGCGCCACTCACCAGGGAAGCGCGGGTGCGGTACAGCCGGATGGCCGATGAATTCCAGACTGCAGCGCGGAAGGTGGACCTGTCGTTAGCGGTATTGTGCCATCCGTTTTATCCGAGTTTCCCGGTTTCCTTCAGGTCCGAAAGTCCAGGGGGCCAGATATCCTGCTCGCGCGTTGAAGCCGGGGTAAATGGCGCCGATGCGATCTTGTCAGGGACATCCAGTCTATCCTCGATCGGCGCCTCTGTGGCACGATACAGCGGGCGCTACACCGCGTTCGCCGGCCCACCTACTCGCTACAGCTTCAGATTGCAGATATAACCGACGTCGTCGCTAAACCAGATGTACCCGTCGTACACCGTGACGCCGTGAATCAGCGGATCCTTCTCGCTGAGCTGGATCTTCTCAACAATCTCCCCCGTTGTGCGGTCGTGCCTGAAGAATGCCCGCCAGTTGCTGTCCGAGATCCAGAGCGTCTCCCCCTCCCAGCCCACGCCATGGGCACGGTTACCGGGCAGATTCCACATCGCGTGGACGCTCCACGTTTTTGGATCGAGCACGTAAGCCCGGCGTGACGGCAGACACGCGTAATACAGCAGACCGTCGCGAAACTCCATGCCCTGTCCACCTTCACCCGAAAGCCCGGTGGTGGCGTCCATCGGCAACTGGCCGGGAATGCCGCCCCGACCCCGCGCTCGTCCACTGCCGCCCGCCGCCGCGGCAGGTGCAGGAGCAGGAAAGGGAGATAGGATTGGGCTCCGAGCGGCCGGGGGATCGCCCGGGACCTGATATGGACGGCCTGCTCCAGGGCACCAGTACTTGCCAAGGATTTTGCCATCCTTCGAATCGCAAGTCACAATGAGGCTGTTATGCGTATCGTTGATCCAAATGACGCCATCAGGGTCAACCGTGAATCCGCTCGCCCCCGCCAGACCCGGGATCTGAAATTCCCGGATCAGCTTGCCGTCAGCAAAGTTAATCAGCGAGACCCAGTTCTCTTTCCCCTGATCGACCACCCAAAGGCCATCGCGACCGGCTTGCAGTCCATTTGGGGTTGCGTGCGGCGACTTGTAGACGATTTCGACCTTCTTCGTCCCGCGCGATTTAATGGAGGTTACGTCGATAGTTGCCGCCCCCAATGCCCCGGCCATCGCCGGAGCCCCCGCCACCCCATATAAAAAATCTCTGCGTCTCAGCTTCATTCGATCTCCGGGCCGATACTGTGTCAGGCCGACAAATACCCAAGCCGGCAATTACTGTCGGCGAACCGCTCCTCTTCAGGTCCTTGCAGGTCCCTGGCATATCAGAAATTCAGCTTCAGTGCGAGTTGCATTTGCCGCGGAGTATTAGCCGTGCTGGTGACCTTGCCACCTGCGGCCACATCAACATTTGTGTTCGGAGTGTTGAAATACGGAGTGTTGGGAAGGTTAAACACTTCCGCCCGGAACTGCAGTTTCGATTTCTCGGTGATTGCGAATACCTTGAAAACCGAGAAATCGAAACTTGCGACGTAGTCTTTTCTCAGGATGTTGCCGCCCGAATTGCCCCATGTGAAGTTGGCGGGCAGCACGAATGCCGCCTTGTCGAAATAGAGGTCGAGTGTCGGGTTGGCCAGATTGCCCGATCCCACGCGATTCGGCCTTTGACTGCCGACTCCGGTATTCGAGGTGTCGCGCGAGACAGTTGGCGTGTAAGGGGTTCCACTACGGAAGCCCGCTATGCCCTGCAACTGCCAGCCGCCGATGACCTTGTCCGCAACAGCGTTGGTATTCACGAACCGCCGCCCTTTTCCAAACGGCACATCGTAGCCAAAACTGATGTCGAAGTTGTGCGGCACATCAAAGCCCGTGAGCGCCCGCTCCCAGCCGTAATTCCCGCCCACGGCAGGCGTTGCGGTGTTGGTGATGCTCTTGGAGAAAGTATAAGCCACCAGAGTCCAAAAGCCCGCTGAGAGCCGCTTCTCTATCTTCATCTGCAGCGAGTGATAGATGCTGGCGGCGTCCTGGGTGTTGTAAGCGATCGTGCCAAACCTGGGATACGGCCGGCGTGTCTGAATGGTGCCCGCTCCCGCGTTCGGAAAGTTGATGTTGTTCGTGTCGGGCAGGAACAAGCCTTTGTTGCCGACGTAGTTCACTTCGAAGACGAGTCCGGGCATCAACTGCTGCTGCACGCCGATGTTCCAGTGCTGGTCGTAAGGACTTCGCACTGTCAAGGGCACTGGCACCCAAGCCGCGTTAGTTACAGCCGAGCCGAACGGCGCACCCAGAAAGAAGTTGGCAGTGGTCCGCGTCGGCAACACGCCGCGGTCGGCGTTGACCGTCTCAGAGACGTTGAAGGGCAGGAAATTGAAGTTCAGGCGACCGCTGGTCCCTTCCGTTTCGTAGAAGATCCCATAGCCTGCGCGGACCACGGTCTTGTCGCCAAAAGGGCGCCAGGCCAGCCCGACACGGGGCGCCCAGTTGGTCTTGCTCTGTGAAGTGATGCTCAGCGGCAGACCAGCCTGACTGCTGGTCTGAATCAGGTCTTTGTAGAGGTCGTAGCCAACTTTTGCAAGAGGCTGAGCGTCAAGATCAATCTGGTCCGTCTTGCTGGCCACGATGATGGCTTTCGCTTTGGTCGGGTCGAACGTTGCAACCTGGCCTCTGTACCCGTTCAGCCATGGCGTGTATTCGTAACGCAACCCCAGGTTCAGCGTGAGGCGGTTGTTGACCTTGACGTCGTCCTGCACGAAGAAGTGCCAGTAGGTACCGTACCCGCCCCACCATGTGGCCGGATTCGAGCGGCTCGCGTTGGCCGGATAACCCAGCATCCAGTCTGCAAAAGCATCACCGGTGTTGGCGGTCGCCTGGGGATTTTCGGTGGCGATGCCGGTGTAGCTGTACGCGCCGTTGTGAGTACGGGAATCGGTGAACAGGGGCTTGTAGTAGTGGATTCGCGTGCCCGCCTTGATGATGTGGCGGCCCTTGATCCAGGTCAGGCTGTCGGACACCTCGTTCGCCCAGCGATTCTGCCACTTGGGGCGTCCGTCGCCCGCGTTCCCGGAGAACCCGCTCAGACCCGACCAGCTGAATGCCGGCAGGCTCGAAATAGAAACATCCTGATTCCCTTCCAGACCCGACAGCCCGGCGGCTTTGTTAAGCGCCGCGCCCTGACCCTGAAAGTACGCATTCGAGCGATACTCGCCGTACATGAAGCTCACCCGGATTTCGTGGATCATGTTGGCCCGCAGGTTGCTTGTGAGCGCGGCCGCGATGTTGCGTGCCGGACCCGTCAGTTCCGTAAAGCCAAGGGCGGGAAATGCGGACGGAATCTTTTCGTAGTTGCGGACCAGGCTTACCCGGACAAAAGCCTTGTGGTTGCTCGTAATTTCCTGATCGCCCCGCATGGTCCACTGGTCCTGGTTGTAGGCGTCGGACCCGGTGAAAATCGCGTTCGCGCTGCCGGAGTTGGCAGCCGGAATGTATTTATTAAAAAAAAGCGCCTGTGGTGAGAGCCGGTTGGTCGGGACCACATTTCCGGGAAATAATGTCCGGACATTGCCGCTTCCGGCGGGATTTGGCGTGGTTGAAAGGGGGTCGTAGATCTTGTTCTGAGCTGCGAAGTTGCCGGCGGTCTGGGCGGCCGTGGGAACGACACTGTTGAAGAGCAGCCCCTGTCTGGTGCGCTCGCCTTCGTAGCTGACGAAGAAAAAGGTCCGGTTCCTGCCGTTATAGACATGCGGAATGAGCACATGCCCTCCCACGGTGCCGCCGAACTGGTTTCGCTTCAGCAGAGCTCGTGTAGGGGAAAAGAAATCGCGGGAGTCCATCCGGTCATTTCTGAGAAACTCGAAGAGGTTGCCATATACCCGGTTTGACCCCGATTTCGTCGTGGTATTAAACGATCCGCCGGCGCGAGCGAATTCAGCCGAGTAAGCGTTCTGCTGCACGCTGAATTCCTGCAACGCGTCTACTGATGTCTGGATCCAGGTGCCTCCCTGATGCTGCTCGGTAATATCGACGCCGTCCAGCAGGAACGTCGTCTGGGAGCCGGGCACGCCGCTGATGACGTTTCCGTTGATCTGTTCCGGCCGCACTCGCTGGACGTTGCCGGTGGCAGGCAGCAGCGTGACCCCGGGAGTCATGCGCCCGAGTTCGGTGAATTTGCGACCGTTCAGTGGCAGGTCGGTAATCTGCTTCGTAGATATCACCTGCCCTAACGTAGCGGACTCCGTGGAAAGCAGGGCCGCTTCCGTTGTGACCTGGACTTCGGTCGAGGTCTCGCCGATTCGCAGGTCGATATCGACGCGCGCAGCTTGGGCGACGGTTAGCTCGATGCCACTACGAACGGTGGTTTGAAAGCCGGGGGACGTTGCGGCAACCGTGTACATGCCGGGCAGAAGGGGCGTCACAACGTAATCTCCCGACCCGTCCGCAATCACTCTGCGCGCCAGATTGGTGGCAACATCCGTAACGGTCACCGAGGCGGCGGGCACCGTGGCGTGCTGTGGATCGTATACCGTGCCGACAATACGTCCAGCCTGAACCTGCGCGAAGGCTCCGCCCTGTACCGCAACGGAAGCCCACACGGGCAGAAAAAGTGCGCAGTACTTCCGTATCCGTCTGTTCATTGCTGACGCCCTCTGTTTGATCAGCGTGTGGCCCACCCCGACAACACCACACACCCCCCTGCTGAATAGTTGTGCGACGAAGAGGCTATCACGGGCAAGTTTCGCAGTCAATCCGGGGTTAGGCTCGTGTCGTTAGCATGTGAGTTGTCCGGGTCGATCTGACTTCTGTCACTGGCGTCAGGGACAAGGCTTCGCCCACCCTTATACCCGTCAGGAGCAGCAATGGAACGAGCGTTGATACCCGACTCAGTACATGACCGAGGAGCGAGTCCGCTGTATTGTGCCGGGCTGTCTGTGTTTAGACGTGTGGGTCCAATAATCGGCGGAAGAACGGAGGGAAGCTTCTCCGATGCGCAGCGATTTGTTCGAAACATGCGGCGTAGTGCACAGGCCACATGGCACCCCATCTGCAGTTATTCAAAGCGGGAGGTATGCGATGAGTGGAACGGGTCTTGAGGTCTTTGACAGTACTATCCAAAAAACCAACAGTTGGCTGAAAGATCTGATGGAGATGTTGGACTGTGAACACAGGCGTGAGGCCTACCTCGCCCTCAGGTCAACTCTGCATGCCTTGCGTGACCGGCTCACGATTGAGGAGACGGCGCATCTTGCGGCGCAGTTGCCGATGCTTATCCGGGGCTTCTATTACGAGGGCTGGAATCCGACCGGCAAGCCGCTCAGGGAACGCCATCGAGACGAGTTTCTGGCGAGCATTTACCAGGAACTCAAACCCACCGGGATTGAGCCTGAGGATGCAGCGCGGGCCGTATTCCTGTTGCTGGCCACCCGAATCAGCGAGGGAGAGATGGAGGACATTGAGCAGGTGTTGCCCAGGGAGATTCGGGATTTGTGGCCAGCCACGATTGTTATCCACGCCCACCCGCCACAGCCGTAACGGTCACGAGCGCACGTGCAGGAGCATGATGGTCCCGGAGGCCCACGGCAGAGTGCGCCTTCAGGGAAGCACTGCCTCCGCGCCAATGAAACGCATTTTGTGGGGTACCAGGTTCAACAGCAGGTCGGGAACCTGGGCAGCCAGATTTACGTTGATGATGGGGGTGGCCGAGTCCGTGAGGACGCGGAGGACGAAGACCCCATTCTCGTCCTCATGAATATCCAGCGCTGAGATCTGATCCAAATTCAATATGACATTTCCGATTGAAATGAGTTCCATCGCAAGCCTCCGGTGCTCACCTGGCCAAGTCCCAAGCGCGCTCAGCCGCTTGATGGCCTACGCAGGTCCCAGAGCAGTTCCTGGACCACCCAAACCGGTCGCTGCCGAAACCGGCTTCTCTCTTCTTATGAAGGAGGAAGGGGAAACAAACGATTGTGAAGGTCAGGGCGGGTGTCGAATATTCGATAGTGCACCATCTACCGGACCTCATTGCCTCCCGAAATTCGCCACGAGACAGGCACGATTGGTACGGGATCGGACTCCCGATCGGACTCCCGATCCGCCTCTGCTGCACCGTCACGACGCATCACCGCATCTCTGTGTCTGAGATATTGTGTTGCACGATTGGCAGCGGCGCCCCTGGCTGGTTCTAATTGCCTGTTACTGTGCAATCGGACGCAATCCGTGCCGTGCTGCGGACCTTAGCGAAATCGTGCAGCGAGCAACGGCAGCACTCAATTCAGACTGGGCGTCCGACCCTTTGTATGCGTGTGTGGAGAGAGACGAAGTTCAAAAGGGCGAAAAACTGACCAGCAAGACCTTCGAGGTCATCATGATTGACGGTTCCGATTACCACCTTGCCCTTGCGGTCAACGACCAGCCCCTCTCACCCGATCGCCAAAAGGCCGAACTCATCAAGCTGAAAAACGAAGTGCAGCGTCGTAAGAGCGAAAGCCTTTCGGCTCGCCGCGCCCGCACTAACGCCTGGAAAAGACAACGCGACGAAAACGGAGAACTGCTGCTCGACTTCCCCACCGCTCTGACATTTCAGTTGCTGGGTGAGGAAACAAAGAACGGTCATTCCGCTTACGTTCTCTCCGCAACCCCGGCGTCCCGTATCGTGCCCACCACACGTGCCGCTAAGGTGCTTTCAGGTATGCAGGGGAAGGTATGGATTGACAAAGATACTCTGCACCCGATGCTGGTGGAATGCACCATGGTGACTCCGGTTCCGGTTTACGGCGCCCTGGCCAGCCTTCTTCCCGGAACGCAGATCGAAATCGGGATGAGCCCGGTGACAGGATCCATCTGGCTGATCGATGAGGTTTCGACGAGGCTGAACGTCTCGAAACTCCACATGTTTAAATCCACAGCGGTGACACGTTCCACCTACA
>JAUZEU010000563.1 GCA_030838885.1 Bryobacterales bacterium
AGAGAACGCCTGCATCAAAGCTGTTGCATACAGCCGGATGGCGCCCGGACCCGTCTTTGCCGACGACTCTGGTCTCGAAGTCGATGCGCTCAACGGAGAGCCGGGGGTGTACTCTGCCCGATATGCAGGTCCGGACGCTCATGACTCTGACAACAACCACCTTCTGCTACATAGACTTGAAGGCAAGCCGGATCGCACGGCCCGCTTCGTTTGCGTTATCGCCCTCGCCGAAGACGGCGTTGTGAAAGCGACCTTCCGCGGCACAGTGGAAGGCCGAATCCTCCATGAAGCTCACGGCCCCAACGGCTTCGGCTACGATCCTCTCTTCTACTACCAGCCGTTCGGCTGTTCGTTCGGCGAAGCGGACGCGGAGCGAAAATTCGCAGTCAGCCATCGCGGCAATGCCCTCCGTGCGATGCTGAACTACTTGTGCGCCCACTAATCACGCGAGCGGAACGCTATTTTGAGTTCTCACAATTAGGAACCAACTGGCGTACCGAGTGCCTGGCCGGGGTCACCACGTTCATGACGATGGCGTACATCATCTTCGTGAACCCGTCCATCCTGCACGAAACCGGCATGCCCATCGCGGCCGTCACCGCAGCTACCTGCCTGGTAGCCGCTCTCGGCAGCATCCTCATGGGCCTGATCGCCCGTTACCCCATCGCCCTCGCGCCCGGTATGGGCCTGAACGCCTACTTCACGTACTCGGTCGTGAAAGGCATGGGGATCGACTGGCGCATTGCCCTCGGCGCCGTGTTCCTCTCCGGCGTAGCCTTCGTCCTCCTCACCGCCATCGGCGTGCGCCAGATGATCGTCGGCGCCATACCGCACGAACTCTATGCGGCCGTCGCCGCGGGAGTGGGCCTCTTCATCGCCTTCATCGGAATGAAGAACGCCGGCCTGATCGTGGCCAGTCCCGCCACCATGGTTGGCCTCGGCAACCTGCACAACCCGACCGCTCTGCTCTCTCTGTTCGGCCTCCTGGTGACGGGCGCGCTGCTCGCCTCCCGAGTGAATATGGCCATACTGGTCGGCGTGCTCGCCACCTGGGCACTGGCTGCAGTCACCGGCACCATCCACTGGCAACCACAACCCTACAGCGTTGGTGACATCATGGCGACCGCCGGCAAACTGGACATCCGTGGCGCCCTCGGCATCGGCCTCTTCGAAATAGTGTTCGTCTTCCTCTTCGTGGATCTCTTCGACAACGTCGGCACCCTGCTCGCCGTCGGCAAGAAAGCCGGCCTTTTCAAAGGTGCGCATGACGTGCCCCGCCTCAATCGCATCCTTTACTGCGATGCTATCGCCACCATGGCCGGAGCCACCGCGGGCACTTCCACCGTGGTCAGCTACATCGAAAGCTCCGCAGGCGTGGCAGCCGGCGGGCGCTCTGGCGTAACCGCCATCGTGACCGGGCTCCTCTTTGCTGTCGCCCTCTTCGTGGCCCCGCTCGCGGGCGTGATCCCGCCTGCCGCCACGGCCCCCGCGCTCATCATCGTAGGCAGCATGATGATGACCACCGTCACGGAGATCGCCTGGCACGACCCTGAAATCGCTATCCCCGCCTTCCTCACCATGCTCGCGATCCCACTGACGTTCAGCATCGCCAACGGCCTCGCCTTCGGTTTCTGCGCTTACACGTTTCTGAAAATCGCTCGCGGTCGCTTTCGCGAAATCGGCTGGATGGTCTATCTGCTCACGGCGCTGTTTATTGTGCGCTTCTGGTATCTCGGAGAGCGGTCATAAGCTCTGCTCCAAACAGCACGAGGAACCCCGCCGCGAGCCCGATCGAGCTGCCCAGTCCCAGCAGCGTCGGGTCCGTCCGCTTGCCCAGCAGGAAGAGCACAGCCAGGTTGATGGTCACCGGAATGAACGCCGCCGTCATCGGAAGCTTTGGCCGGTCGAGAGCGAAGAAACAGCGCGCCACCAGATCCATCAGCGTCCAGCCAATAATGCAGGGCGCAAAGCCCAGGAACACGCCGGAGACCAGCAATGTGGATTGCGCCGTGAAACTGCCCCGCTGAAACAGCATCGCGATCACAGGAGTCCGCACTGCCAGTCCAATCGCGCACGCCACCACCGAAGCAGCGGCCATCAGCCCGATGCTCTTGTTCATCAGCCGGTATGCCTTAAGTGTTTCTCCCGTGCTGCGAAGGTGTGCGATCTCCGGCAGCAAAGTGTTCGCCACCGGGTACACCAGATAAGCGATCACCACGCTCACGCATCGCAGGCAGTAGTCGAAAGCCGCTGCCATCCCCGGCCCCGCATGGGTGGCATAAGCCCGCGTCACAAGGATATTGGCCGAGATCAACCCCGCATAGAGCACGAACATACCAGGCCTGCGGAGGATCTCGACCAGCCTGACAGGCGCTTCCGCGTTCGCAGCCGCTGCCGCGCCGCGCAGGTCTCTGCTGGCATACCAGGTCAACAGCATATGAATCGCCGAGCCGCACGTATATCCCAACGCAAAACCTTTCACACCCAGGGAATTCCACAGTGAGAGCGCGCATAAAATCATCGCGCCGTTCACACATGTCTGATAGAGAGCCGGAGCCAGAAACCGCCGCTCCGTATAGAGTAATGCGGAGAATATTGACGAGCACCCGCCGAAGAACGTCGCGGGCGCTACCAGCCGCAGCAGAAACACCGCTTGTTCATGCTGTTCTCTTGCCAACCCTGGACCAAGCAATGAAATCAGCTGCGGCGCCAGCAGCACAATCGCCAGCGTCACCCCCGCCAGAATCCACGCGAACACCCTGCCCGCGCGGTGGAACAAAACGATCCGGCTCCCGTCCCGGCGCAGCATCAGCATCGGAACGAATGAAACCAGCATGGTGTTGATGATGGCCGTTACCAGCGTGTCGATGGGTCCCATTCCGACCACCAGCGCATCCGCGCGGGCGTGGGTCCCCAGGAACCATGCCGTCACCACCACGCGCCCAAAGCCCGTGATGTTCCCCAGCAAAATCCCCCCGCCGACCACGAGCCCGCCGCGTACCAGATTGCTCTCGCGGAGACTCGCGATTCTTGCGAAAAATCGGTTAGGGGGCGCGCTGCTTGCAGACGAACCGGTTACAGACGATTGCAGAATAACCCTTCGCGGCGACCGTTCCCTTGCCGCTAGGCCTTTGCTGCCGATAGCGCAGCTTCGTAATTCGGGAAGTCGGCCACTTCCGGGACATACTCCACGTACTTCACTTTGTTATCCGGACCCACTACGAAAATTGCCCGGCTCAGAATCCGCAATTCCTTAATCAGGGTTCCGTACGACTCTCCAAAAGACCCTTCGCGATGATCCGATAACATCTTGACGTTGTCCAGAGCAAAGGAATTACAGAAGCGTTTCTGCGCGAAAGGCAGGTCCATACTCACCGTGTAAATATCCACGTCCTGCAGCTTCCCGGCTTCTTCGTTGAAGCGTTTTGTCTGCGCATCGCACACCGGCGTATCCAGCGACGGCACCACACTGAAAATCCGCGTTTTGTTGCCCGTATCGGCCAGATGAACCGGCTTCAATGAACCATCCACGGCAGTGAATTCCGGTGCATTGTCGCCCGCCTTCAGCGCCGGACCCACCAACGTAAACGGGTTCCCCATCAGGGTTGTTGCTCCTGCACGTTCCATACAGTCTTTCTCTCCTTGGTCGAAGCTATTTTAGCAACGGGGCAAGATCTTCCGCCGTCTTTGCAGGAGCCTGGCAGGCGAAGTTTTCGCAAACGTACACCGCGGGGCCGCTCATGGCAGCTACGTTCGGCTGATATTGTGCGATTTCCGCGCTCGCATTCAGCAGCGTGCGATTCGGATCGAACTCTTCCCACAGCAATCGCTCCATTCGCGGCTCAATAGGGCGGGCCACCACGATCTCCCGCGCAGGCGCCAGATCGAACTCAAACGCGCAAAGCATCAG
>JAUZEU010000567.1 GCA_030838885.1 Bryobacterales bacterium
TGGAACTGTTTCGCTTCATGCAGATAAATCGCTTTTTCATGCAGGGTGGTCAGCGCGGTAGTAAACGACACCTCGCCGATAATCTTTGCCTCACCCGTTATGTCGATCACCACGAAGTTGTCGCTTGATACCGAACGCAGGCTTACCGCGTCGGCCGGGTAAGTATCCGAAGTCCAGTGCCACGCTTCACCCGACTGGTGCATCAGATCGGATTCCGCCAGGAAGGCGCATAGCTCGGTGGTGATGTGCGGCCCAAACATCTCGCCCACACGTACCGGCAATTCAAACGCGGCGCATTTTAGATGGCTGAGCAGCACCTCCAGGTTGTCCGGGTTCACATACGCATGTTCCGGAGAGCGCCCGAACATGTATTCGGGGTGCTCCACTACGTACTGATCCACCGGCGCGCTGGAAGCGACCATGATCGCGAGCGACGCCGTATTTCGCCGCCCGGCCCGGCCGGCGCGCTGCCATGTGGAGGCGATCGTCCCCGGATAGCCGGCCATCACCACGGCATCGAGCGACCCGACGTCGATCCCCAATTCCAGTGCGTTGGTGGCAACTACGGCCCGTATTTGCCCGAGGCGCAGGCGCTTTTCGATTTCACGCCTCTCACGCGGTAGATAGCCGCCCCGGTAACCGCGCACGGAATCGGTCGGTACGCGACCTTTATCGCAGGCGTCTTTGAGGTACGTCAGCAGCAATTCCGTCGCAAGCCGGTTGTTGGTGAAGACAAGGGTCTGCTGCCCATGATCCAGGAGTTCCAGAGCAAGGCGGCGCGATTCGTTGATGTAACTGCGGCGAATGCCCAACTGCCGGTTCACGACCGGGGGGTTGTAGCAGACAAAAATCTTCTCGCCTGCGGGAGCACCGTTCTTGTCGATGAGCTCGAACGGAGCTTCCATCAGGGTTTCAGCAAGTTCTTTAGGGTTGGCGATGGTTGCGGAACACGCCACAAACTGCGGCTTCGACCCGTAGAATTCGCAAAGTCGCCGCAGTCGCCGCATGATGTTTCCCAGGTGGCTGCCGTATACGCCGCGGTAATAATGCAGTTCGTCCACAACGATATAACGGAGGTTTTCAAACAGCTTTGCCCACTTGGTGTGGTGCGGCAGGATCCCGGTATGCAGCATGTCGGGATTCGTCAGAACAATATTGGCCCTCTGGCGGATGGCGCGCCGGGCGTCCTGCGGGGTGTCGCCGTCATAGGTGAAGGCGCACAAATCCGAACCCATTTCCTCGATCATGCCGTGCAGTTCTTCCAGCTGATCTTCGGAAAGTGCTTTGGTTGGAAAGAGATACATGGCGCGCGCGCCGGGTTCGGCCGTCAGCCGGTCGAGCACCGGGAGGTTATAACAGAGTGTTTTCCCGCTGGCAGTCGGCGTTACGATTACGACGTTGGCTCCGGCGGCGATCCGGTCGTAAGCTTCCGCCTGGTGCGAGTAAGGCCTGGCAATCCCCCGCGCTTTCAGCACGGCCCGCAGTTTCGGGTTGATGGTCTCCGGAAACTCGGCATAGTCCGCAGCGCGTGCTGGTGTACGGCGGATTGCCCGGATCGGGCTGTCGTCTTTCTCCGCCAGCCGCTCCAGCTTTTGCACGACCGGCGCGATATCCCCTTTCGACGGCGGCACGATCCGCGCAGGAAGCGACAGTTCCGGAAACATGAGGGACAGGGATTCGGAGTGGGGGTCGGACATTCGCCTTTTCTTTGCCTCAATGTACCACGCGTGGCGTTCACCGACGCCTCTGCGGCATTCGCCGATTTTCGCGTGAATGTCCCCTACCCTGCCGCTTACCATCGCAATCGAGGCACATTGATGCGAGTCTATTACCCCGGAGTGCTGATGATCCCTATACTGCTGCTGTTGCTGAGCACGTTGGCAGTGATGAGCAGCTTCGGTATCATTCAGGTCGCACGCGTCTGGAGCTTCTGGCCCGTTACCCTGATCGCCACCGGACTCGAGGAACTGTATTTATGGGCAACAGCCAAAACACGCCAATAAGGATCGGAATCCGCGCTCAGATATGCGCGGGACCGTTGAACGGCGGTGTGATCGCCGGGATCGCTCTGGTAGTGGGTGGCAGCCTGTTGTTCATCGATAATCTGGGCATCTTTCCCATTACCCTGACGGATGCTTTTTGGCCTGTCATTATGTTGCTGCTGAGCGCGGTCGGGCTTTACCGGACGGACAGCCTTGCGGTGAAAATCCTTTGCGGCACCGGAGTTATCGCATCGGTTCTGCTGATCCTTGGCGCCTTCCACGTCATTCGCGTCACGTCCGACATTATCTGGCCACTGGTCATGATCGCGGTCGGGATCGTGTTGCTTATTTACCGCCTGCGATGGCCTGCGTTCAGCGATCGCATGAACCTCGGTGCCAGTTCCAAAACCCGCGTCTCGGAGAACAGATTGAGCGAGGCTGCGGTCTTCAGTGCCGTAAAGCGGCGCGTGGAGGCAGCAAATTTTGAAGGCGGCGAACTCAATACCGTCTTCGGGAGTATCGAGGTGGACCTTCGCTGGTCAAGCATCGCCACACCCAATCACGCCGTTGCGATCGAAGCGAACGCCGTGTTCGGCGGCATCGAAATCCGCGTACCTGAGACTTGGAACTTAAGTCTGCAGGGCAGCGCGGTTTTCGGCGCATACGAAGACAAGACCATTCCGCCACGGCCCGAACCCGGGGTTGTGTTACCGACGCTGATCATTCGCGGCGGCACAGCTTTCGGGTCGGTTGTTATTCGCAACTGATGCATCCGATTCTGCAGAACTGGCGCCGGTTTCTGACGTGGATGGCTGCGTGGATACCGGTGGGCGCGATCCTGGTGCTGGTTGTTCACCTCTCGGGCCGGCTCACCTATCTGGAAGCAACCGCTGTGATGGCGCCGGCAGTGCTGGTCTTCGCGTTTGTGTGTCTCAGCCCGTATTACGTGTGCCGGTCTCTGCCGCTTCGCTCCGCGCCTCCGGCAAAGCTGTTCGCGAACCATCTGGCGGCAGCTGTGGTGCTTTCATCGGGTGTGATGCTCGTCGGCCGCTTCACGGCTTCCGTACTCGGGCCAGCCTTCCCGGGAATAGAGCAGCGCTATTCGGCGGCGATACCAGTGCTGGCTGTCATCGTTCTTCTGGTTTACGAGATGGCGATTGCGCTGCACTACGCGGCGCTGGAGTTCGAAGCCAGCCGCCGCAACGAGATTCTGGCGCGCGATGCACAACTGAAAGCCCTGAAGTCTCAGGTAAATCCCCATTTCCTGTTTAACAGTCTGAATTCCATCAGCGCACTAACCGCTATCGATCCAGCGCTGGCGCGTGAGATGTGCATCCGGCTGGCGGATTTCCTGCGGACATCCCTCCGGCTTGGGGATCGCATAACAATCCCGCTGTCTGAAGAACTGGCGTTAACCAAGATGTATCTGGATGTGGAGCAGGTCAGGTTTGGCAACAGGCTTCGCATTCGGCAAAATGTGGAACAGGCATGCGCGCAATGCGACGTGCCGGCACTGATTATTCAGCCGCTGGTGGAAAATGCGGTAAAGCACGGCATCGCGATGATGGCGGAAGGTGGCGAGATCGTCATCTCAGGTACGCGCACCAGTGACTGGATGCAGTTCACAATCCGCAATCCGTTCGACCCCGAAGCTCCGTCTACGGGTCGGAACGGCTTAGGGCTCCGGAATA
>JAUZEU010000569.1 GCA_030838885.1 Bryobacterales bacterium
TTTAAACCAATTCTTATCAGGGACCCTGAAGAGGGCAGGCGCCCCCCTGACTGGCGAATATTGAAGACCTGTTGTGTCGGGTCCAGTGCCGCGAGCCGCTTCTCGATCGTTTTCGACCTTAGGTGCCGCCTCAGACAGCGCGGCGGGTTTTTCTGAAATTCTGAGCCGACTGGAATGTCACTCCGAGCACGAAAACTCCGCCGAACAACCACAGTGTACCAGGCTCAGGACTGTTTGGAACAGCAGCGACGCCGCTGAAGCCAAGACTGCCAAAGTCACTTCTTGCCCCGAGGCCGTTGTTGGGACTGTAGCTGTTGCAATCGGCTGAGATCACGTTTGTGTCCAGGGTGACCGCACCGGTCTGCGCAAAGGCTCTGCCGCACAGGATACTGGCGTTTGTGTTAAGCGTAACACTCGCCAGCGCCAGGATATTTCCCGCGAAAACAGAACTTGTGCCGAGAGTAGCGGAACTTCCGACCTGCCAGAAGATGCTGTTGTTCGAACCTCCGTTTACGACCACGACAACCGCACTGGACGCCAGAGTCAGCGTATCCGGTATTCGGAACACAAACCGGGCATTGGGATCATTCTGTGCATCAAGTGTGAGCGTTCCCGTGAGATGAGCCGTAGAAGCAAAATTATAAACACCCGCATATACCGGCTGGGAAAGCCCACCCAACTGGTCCAGTAAGATACCAGTGCTCGTCAGTGAGGAGAGTGAATTATAGGCTGCGATTTCGTCGATCAGAGCCTGCTGCGCCACCCCGTCGTTAAGGTGTATGGAAGACCCGGGCTGCTTGAGGGTAATTTCCACTGCGTCGGTGATCGACGTCCCCGGAGAGACGCCAACGTTCCCGTAAATGCTGGTCGGCCCGGTGTTGGTGACCGTTTCATGGCCAAGAACCGCAAAATTCTGTGCGGAACCGAGGATTGACGATGCGGACGCGGCCACACAGCCGAAAATGGCGAGGCACCCAACCATTGTGTATCTGCCAAGAGTCTCCGAATATTTCGACAGCCAGGTTCTAACCATGTTTCCTCCGATGCAAACGGTTTGCTTTCGTACGCAAACACTGGGTGAAGGCTACCACGTTTCGACGATGATAGTAGCCCCACGTCATTATCGCTGCTGCGCTCGCCGCCCCTCTCTGGTTAGCAAGACCTTTCCTTGTCGATACTTGGGGGCTAGAGCCTCCGTCAAAAAGAAATAACATTCCCTTAAAGGTTTCTTGAGGATGCCCGGAGAAAAATACTGAATATCAGGAGATTTTGCCGACCTAACGACGCTGTTCTTCGACTCAACTATACTGAAAGGCACATCTAAAATTCGTTTTCCACCCCGGAGCAGCCATCCTCGCAATCCCGTGAGGCCGCATCCTCTTGCGTATGAGAGCACGATTTTTACCTGAAAGGTAATCATGCCCGACCTGCTTAGCGGGACTTACGACACGCAAGATGAGGCGCTGAACTCCACTGAGGCCAGCACCGAGGTGCGGCGCAAGGAAGTTCTGCTTAAAACCGGAGCACTGCAGAGCGCGATCCTCAACAGCGCGAATTTCTCGATCATTGCCACAGATGAGAAGGGCGTGATTCAACTATTCAACATTGGCGCCGAGCGCATGCTGGGATATGCAGCGGACGAAGTGGTGAACAGAATCACCCCGGCGGACATTCACGATCCGCAGGAAGTGATCGCCCGCGCCGCGACGTTAAGCGTCGAGCTTGCCACCACGATCACGCCTGGCTTCGAGGCTCTGGCCTTTAAAGCCTCGCGGGGAATTGAGGACAAGTACGAGCTGACCTACATCCGCAAAGACGGACTCCGGTTTCCGGCAATCGTGTCGGTTACCGCGCTGCGCGACGATCAGGGCGCCATCATCGGCTATCTGTTAATTGGCACTGACAACAGCGCACGCAAGCAGGTGGAAGAGCGCCTCCGATGGACCGAGGAAGGTTTCCGGCTGATGGTGGAAAGCGTCACCGACTATGCCATCGTCATGCTTGACCCCGAAGGTCGCGTTGTCAGCTGGAATACCGGTGCGGAACGCATTGAGGGATACCGGTCCGAAGAGATCGTCGGGCGGCATTTCTCACAGTTTTATCCGCCTGAGGATGTTAAGAACGACAAGCCGTGGCGCGACATGGACATCGCGGCGGCAGAGGGTCGCTATGAAGACGAGGGCTGGCGGGTACGCAAAGACGGCTCCATGTTCTGGGCGAACGTGGTGTTCACCGCCATTCGGGATCAGGCCGGCAACGCGCGCGGATTTGCGAAACTCACGCGCGATCTGACCGGGCGCAAGGAAGCGGAGGCGGCGCAGGAGCAGCTCGACCAGCGGCTGCGCGATCAGCAGTTCTATACACGTTCTTTGATCGAATCCAATATAGACGCGCTGATGACCACCGATCCGCGCGGAATCATCACCGACATCAACGAGCAGATGGAAGCGCTCACCGGCTGCACGCGCGATGAGTTGATCGGCACGCCATTCAAGGATTACTTCAACGATCCTGAACGGGCCGCGGCGGGTATCGATCTGGTGCTGAGCGAAAACAAGGTCACCAATTACGAACTTACGGCGCGATCCAAGGATGGCAAGGAGACGGTGGTCTCGTTCAACGCCACCACCTTCTATGACCGCGAAAGAGAGCTTCAGGGCGTGTTCGCGGCCGCGCGCGACGTGACCGAACGCAAACGTCTGGACCATGCGCTGCAGGAGAAGAATATAGAACTGGAGAGAGCGAGGGCTGCGGCGGAAACGGCCAATCTGGCGAAGTCGGACTTCCTTTCGTGCATGAGCCACGAGCTTCGGTCGCCGCTGAATGCAATTCTGGGCTTCGCGCAGGTGATCAATTCCGATTCCCCGCCCCCGACCGCGTCGCAGACGGCGAGCATTGACCAGATTCTGCACGCCGGGTGGTATCTGCTGGAGTTGATCAATGAGATCCTGGACCTCGCCCAGATTGAATCCGGGAAACTGGCGCTGTCACTGGAACCGACATCGCTGGCCGAAGTGATGCTGGAATGCCAGGCGATGATTGAGCCGCAGGGGCAGAAGCGCGGCATCAGGATGACCTTTCCGCAGTTCGACGTTCCCTGTTTTGTGGTTGCCGACCGGACACGGTTGAAGCAGATTTTCATCAACCTGCTTTCCAATGCGATCAAGTACAACCAGCTGAATGGAACGGTGGTGGTTGACTGCAGGGCGTGCAGCGAAGAAAGCATTCGTGTCTCCGTAACAGACACAGGCGCGGGTTTGCCTCCCAATATGCTGACGCAGCTCTTCCAGCCCTTCAACCGTCTGGGGCAGGAGCGTGGCACGGAAGAAGGCACAGGCATCGGCCTGGTGATGAGTAAGCGCCTGGTGGAACTGATGGGCGGGGCGATCGGCGTGGAAAGCACCGTGGGGTTGGGCAGTGTTTTCTGGTTTGAACTGAACATGGCTGCGGCTCCGAAGCTGGCGATTGGCGAGGAGGAGCCGGCCCAGGTTCCGCAGGCCCAGGTTGAGCAGGGGGCGCCCCGACGTACTCTGCTTTATGTCGAGGACAATCCGGCTAATCTGAAGCTTGTCGAGCAACTGATTGCACGCCGCCCGGATATGCGCCTGCTCAGCGCGAGAGATGGAAATCTGGGAATACAGCTGGCCCGCGCAAACCAGCCCGAGGTGATCCTGATGGACATCAACCTGCCTGGCATCAGCGGCATTGAGGCGCTGAAAATCCTTCGCGAAGACCCGGCTACTGCGAAAATCCCCGTGGTCGCTCTCAGCGCCAATGCCATGCCCCGTGACATTGAAAAGGGTCTGCAGGCCGGGTTCTACCGTTATCTGACGAAGCCAATCAGGATTAATGAGTTTATGGACACGCTGGATATGGCTCTGGAACACGCCAGCCGCGCCAACGTGCGCACCACAACTGCCGGGCCAGTGCTACGACCGGCAGCGGCTTCCACGCTTGCGGATCTGGAAAGGCGGGCTTCCGGGCTGCGTATTCTTCTGGCTGATGACGTGGAAGAAAACCGCACGCTCATTCTGATGTATCTGAAGCGAACCGGCTCAACTATCGACATTGCCGACAACGGCGCCATTGCAGTGGAAATGTTCGGGCGTGGTGAGTACGATTTGGTGCTGATGGACGCCGAGATGCCCGTGATGGATGGATACGCGGCTACGCGTGAAATCCGCCGCATGGAGAGCGAGACCGGAGCCGCCGCGACCCCTGTTCTTGCCCTCACCGCGCACGCTTTGGCCGAGATTTCGGCCAAAGGGGCGGAAGCCGGCTTCACCGGTTTCCTGACTAAGCCACTGCGCAACGTGACGCTGCTCGAAGCGCTGATTCGGTATGGTCAGCCCGCCGGAACTCGAGCGGTCACGGCGCGGTAGCTATCGATTACGCGTGGGCTTCTCGTAGCGCCCCATCAACTGAGCTTCCTCGAGGACATGCCCATGAATGACGGCGTCCAGTTCGATGCGGCTCAGTCCTGGAATCACGTCGGAATTGGTGTCAAGTGCGTACAGGTGAAAGAAGTAGCGGTGCATTCCGCTGGGCGGTTGTGGGCCTCCATAGCCGGTTTCGCCATATCCATTGATGCCCTGGCGCGCGCCGTTCGGCAGTTCGGGGGTCTGAGGTTGATGCTCGCTTAGTTCCCCGTCGGCCGGAGGCAGACCGTATAGGAGCCAATGGTCGAAGACGCCTGAGGGAGCGTCGGGATCGTCCATAATCAGAGCGAGGCAGATGGTCTCCTCCGGCACGCCCGACAATGACAGCTGCGGCGAGATGTTTCCGCCCTGCTATGAATACTTCTCCGGAATG
>JAUZEU010000571.1 GCA_030838885.1 Bryobacterales bacterium
CCCGGGCGAGGCTTATACGTTTCGCAAGGATGTCGGAAAGCCAGCCGCCCGCAATGTCGCCGAAGGTGCCGGCCAGCAACGGCAGGCTGGCGTAGATCCCCATTCTTTCGATACTGAACCCGCGCTCCGAATTGAGATATTTGGGAAACCAATCGAGATAAACGGCGAGTGAGTATCCGTAGCAGAAATAGGCTGAGGACAGAATCCACAGCTGGCGGCTTGCAAGAATCTTTCGCCACGGAACTGGGCCGATCACTCCTTTGCGCCGCCCCGCGACCGGCGCAATCAATTCCAGTTCCGCCTCGTTGATCCCCTTATGTTCTGCAGGGTGGTCCCGGTAATACCAAAACCAGATCACGGACCAGACGACTCCGAGCGACCCGAACGCGACGAATGCGGTGCGCCACCCATAATGCACAATGAGCCACGCCACCAGCGCTGGCGTCATGGCTGCGCCCAGACGTGAGCCCGCGTGCGTGATGCCCTGCGCGAAGCCGCGTTCGGACGGCAGCATCCAGCGCGAAAGCGACCTGGTCGCGATGGGAAAGGCGCCCGCCTCGCCCATCCCGAACAGAAACCGGCACACGATCATCGAAGGCGCATTCCACATGCCAATAGTGGCGGTGCAGAAGATTGACCACCATGTCACGATCGCCGCCAGCGCGCGGCGCGGGCCGAAGCGGTCGCCCAGCCAGCCTCCGGGAATCTGGAACACCGAATAGGCCCAGCGAAATGCGCCCAGGATCCAGCCCATCGTCACCACAGAGAAGCCGAACTCTTTCTGGATTGAGGGCACAGCGGCCGAGATCGCCACACGATCCATGTAGGTAATCATGTAGGCCGCAACGGTCAGGCCAAGAACAACGTGCCGCACATGCGTGGGCCGATTTTGCTGCATTGGATGACTATCATATCGGCAGACCTTTGATAAAGCGTGTTTTCGTGAAGCAGGATGTGAGAGATGGTCGGGTGCTGGAAGTGATCACACCCCCCGGCCGCAGGCTTCAGCTATAGACGGGAGTCGTAAATCGTCCTTCTTATTCCGGCTTGGCGTCCACTGCTTCGATCAACTGCCTGGCACTCTTGCCCCTTGGACTGTTCTGCCAGTTATCGAGCTGGTCTTCATCGGGCAGCCATGCGGGAAGAGGAACTACCAGGTAATTGGAGAGCCCGTTGAGGAAAGGCTCGTAGGTGTTGCGGAATGCGGCCAGCCGTTGCTCTGCGTCCGAATCGTCTCCGAACTGCAGGCCGGCGTCTGCAAGCCTTGAGCAGATCTGCTGATAATCGGCCGAGGGCAACCGCTCCGTCGGTAATGGTCTTGCTCCCACCTGAAATACGCGGCCCATCTCCACAACCGCCTGGCGTGAGGTCGAGAAGGTTAGCCGGGCCCGAAAGGTGCGAACTCCCTTGAAACCGACCATCAGCAGGGCGCAGCAGTCCATCACTGCCGTAAGCGCCGCAAGCCATGATTGATTGTCGTGCTGCGAACGGTAGTAGGCGAGCATGGGGTAGGATAGCTGGCTTTCCAGCAGTTCGGCAGACCACTGCTGCCACTCCTGAAGCAGCGCCTCGAGATCATCCATGCTCTGGCCTTCCGCGTGGCGGCACAGCAGAGTTACGGCGGAGGGCGGCGAGCCTGCAGCGGCATCCAGCATGATGACTTTCGACTCCCGCCGGGCGAATAGTTGATAAAGGACGGGCAGATAGCCAATCACTGTCGCGATAAAACCCAGCCCGGTACCCGCTTCCAAAACCACCAGAGCCTTCTGCATCTGCGTATGGGGCAAGACGTCTCCATAACCCACGGTGAAGAAAGTGACGCCGCTGAAATAGAGCTGGTTCAGCCACGAAGGCGAATGCCCATTGTGGTCATAGAGCGCCCAGTAAAGTGTTCCGAAGCTGATAATCAGCGAAACCGCCCAAACGATCAGAATGGCGACCATGGAGCTTGGCCCGTACAAACTCAGGAAGTTATGCCGCAGGCTCTCCGATTTGATCCGCCGAACCATGGACGACCATAACCACCAGGTGAAACGAAAGAACAATCGCACCAGACGAAGCCGCCGTTTCACCCGCCGCGGCAGCAACATCACCTCGAAAGCGTCGTGCAGAACGACAACGAGTACGAGCAGACCGCAGGCTATGGCTAGAGTGGTTGGCAAACGAAATCAGATGACCGAGGGCTTCTTTTCGCTCGTGTTACTTGTGGGAGTCAGAATCAGATCGACCCACTCCTGAATCGCTCTTCTTGTTCGGGGTGTTAGCCCGTTCGACAAATCGAAAGTCTGCTCGTGAGATGCAGAGTTCTCCGTCATAATTACTTTCATATCGAATGACCCAGGTCTGGCTACGGTTACGTCGAACCTGGCTGGACTGTTATGTTCGCCAGCCTTAGCATTGAGCACATCACGAATTTCCTGCTGGTATGACACACCCCATTATGAGCACAAGTGGGGCCGCCGCTGAATGAACGGCCTTAGACGTGCTGACAACTTCTTTACATGAGTGAACAGCGGGAAAAATGCGATGTTTGTGCCGCCACCGGGAGTTGCACCACCTGCAAGGGAACGGGCAACGGAGGACAGTGTTTTAACTGCGCAGGCACGGGCCAATGCCCGCAATGTCAGGGAACCGGACGCCGTGAAGTAGTGCGAAGTAAATAGGCGGCAGACCTACTGGCTCAAAAGGAAGATGCACGGGCGAATATCATCCTCGGGTGTTTTCTCCCAATGGTGCAGCAGGATTGAGTAGACCATCAGACCTATCTCGCCTTCGCCCAGAAGAAAGTAGCGGAAAGACTGGTGCATCAGATTCTGCCTGCTTAACCCCATATACATGGCCGACGGCTTCAGGATTTCACTCAGGTACGCGATCGCATTTGCAGTCGCAACAGCCTGGGATGCTTCTATCACGGAATGGCTATGCTCTTTACGAACTGTAATTTCCAGTGGCGAAAGGAATTCGCTGCGATTATCCAGCAGACTCACATGTACGAAGACCAGTTGGCCTTCCAGTTTGTAGTAGCGCCGGAGTCCCTCTGCGCGTGAGATGCAATAACTCTCGTCCAGACTTCGCACCGGAACCAGATTAATCTTTTTCCCCACCAACGTGTCCCAGAGTTGTTGTGACTTCGGGCTGGAAAAGCTGTGCCCGCCAACACGCAGTTCCTGCGCGCGCCAGTACCGGCTGATACCGCTCATCACCACGATGAAAAGGATAAATATGCTTGCGATGATGATGCCGTCGCGCCGCTCGACAATATTCGCTCCAGTGGTATAGGCGAAAACCAGAACCACTGCCCAGCAGTAGCCGCTGAGAGCCCTGCGCCCTTCTTTCCACAGCGAGAATGCGGCAGCTATGGAAGCGGAGAACATCAGCACCAGAACGCCGGTTGCGTAAGCCCCGCCCTGCGCCTCCACGTTCGCCCTGAAAATCAGCGTTACCGCCACGTTGATACCGAAGAGCAGCAGGACGAGTGGCCTCGCGTAGGCGACCCACTCGGGCGCCAAACCAACACGCGGCAGATAGCGAGGCACCAGATGCAACAAGCCAGCCATGGCCGAAGCGCCCGCAAACCAGAGCACCAGGATTGTGGAGAAGTCGTAGATGGATCCGAAGACATTTCCCAGGTATTCGTGTGCCATCCATGCGAGTACGCGTCCGCTTGCCTCGCCGCCTTCCCGCCATGCCTCTTCCGGGACCAGCAACACGGACACGAAGCTCGACACCATCAGCAGCACGCTCATGATGAGAGCCGCGGTAATGAGGAGCTTCCGTGTCTTGCGGATCCTGCCCACGGGCCTGTCGGCAGAGTCGTCCCCAGGGTCGCCGGCGATGAGGGGCATTACCGAGACACCGGTTTCAAAGCCGCTTAATCCCAGGGCCAGACGAGGGAAGAGAATCGCGGCCGAGATCACGAGGTGCTTCCAGTCTCCCTGGGCACGGAGGGCGTTAATCCAGTGGGGGATGGCGCTCGGGTGAGTTGCCGTGATGAACAGCGCGCGTCCCAAAACAATGGTGTTCAGCAGCAGGTACGGAACGCAAACCCACGTGGCCAGTGTGATGGCTTCCTTAAATCCCCGCAGGAACACGGCCGCGAGCAGGGCCAGCAGCACAAGTGCGAGGGCCAGGTTCGCATCGCCCAGAATCGGATGCAGATATGGATTCTGCGTGGCGTGCCGGGCGGCGTCAGAAGCGGATAGCGTCATCGTGATAACAAAGTCCGTGGCCGCAAAACCTAGCAGGATCAGCACCATCAGCTTGCCCCACCAGCCGGGCAGGAGGTTTTCGAGCATGGCGATGGAGCCCAGCCCAGCGTAAGAACGCCCGGCTACCTGTATATAGATCGGGAGGGCACAGAACAAAGTGACCGCAACCAGGATTGCCGTCGCGATCGGTGAAATTGCTCCGGCTGCCAGCAGCGCTATCCCGGGCTGGTATCCGAGGGTTGAGAAATAATCGACCCCGGTAAGCCAGATGACGAGATACCACGGGTGAGTTTCGTGCGGAACGGTGCGCTGGCCCGCTCCGTGCGGCTCAGCCGTCTCTTCCTGCACCATCCATTGCCGCCACGAAGTGACCGGTTCAGTTGCGGGCACGAAACCACCTTACCGCAGCTCTCCAAACGGGAATAAGATAGTTGCGATGGCCGAATTACGAAAAGTATTGATCTACCTGGTGCTGGCGTGCGGAAGCGCGTTCTCCGCAGTGGACTTCGACCGGGATATTCGCCCCATCCTGTCCGATAATTGTTTCTCGTGCCACGGCCCCGACGCGACGAAGCGCATGGCGAATCTGCGCCTGGATATCGCTGACGGAGGAGCGTTGACCCGCAGCATCATTGTCGCGGGTAAGGCCGGGGAAAGTCATCTATTTGGTCGAATCTCGGCTACGGACAACAAGCGTATGCCGCCAGCCTATTCGGGGCGGACACTGACGGCCCGGCAGATCGATGCAATCCGGCAATGGATCGATCAGGGTGCAAAGTGGCAGACTCACTGGGCATTCGTAGCTCCGCAGCGCCCGGACGTGCCCGTTGTGAGTGAGACGAGTTGGGTCCGCAATCCGATCGACAATTTCGTGCTGGCCCGGCTGGATCAGCCGGATCTGAAGAATGCCGGGCTGAAGCATTCGCCTGAGGCGGGCAAAGCGACGCTGCTGCGTCGCGTCACTTACGACCTGACCGGCCTGCCGCCGACCGTCGCCGAACTCAACTCGTTCCTGGCGGATAAGTCGGCGGATGCTTATGAGAAGCGGGTCGACGCTCTGCTGCAATCCGCCCGATTCGGCGAGCGCATGGCAATGCAATGGCTCGACCTGGCGCGTTACGCCGACACGCATGGCTACCACATCGACAGCCACCGGGAGATGTGGCACTGGCGCGACTGGGTGATCAACGCGTTCAATCGCAACGTGCCGTATGACCAGTTCACCATCGAGCAACTGGCCGGCGATCTCATCCCGAACGCCACCGTGGAGCAGAAGCTGGCCAGCGGTTTCAATCGCAACCACATGATAAATTTCGAAGGTGGCGCGGTGCCTGAGGAGTACCAGGTGGAGTATGTGGTGGACCGGCTGGAAGCTACGTCCACTACCTGGATGGGGCTGACGGTCGGTTGCGCGCGCTGCCACGACCATAAGTACGACCCCATTCCCCAGAAAGATTTCTATCGCTTCTTTGCCTTCTTTAATAACGTGAGTGAGAAGGGACTGGATGGCCGGAACGGGAATGCGGAGCCTTATCTACAATTGCCATCCGCGGAGCAGAAGACGCGCCTTGAGGAATTGAAGGAGGCGATTAAGGCACACGAAAGTGCTCTGCCGGAGGAGGCTGTTTCGAAACAGCAGGGCGATTGGGAGAAGTCTGAGCTCGCCGCCTTCCGGTCTCTGGGACGGGACGGGCTGCTCGCTCATTACGAGTTCGATGGCAACCTGACCGATTCGTCCGGGCACTACCAGTATGGCCGGATCGTGAAAGGCGACCTCACTTACTCCAACGGTGCAGTAGACCGGGGTGCCGACTTCGACGGCCAGACTCGCGCGGTGTTCAGCCGGGTGCCCGCGTTCGAACGGCAATCTCCGTTCGCGACCGCTTTCTGGCTGAAGGTGAATGGCAAGCTAAAGGACCCGGTGTTTCAGCAAGGTGGCTTTGAAGTGTGGCTTGACGACTTCGAACTGTCCGGCGTGCAGCAACGGGTGCCGCGTCTGTATCTTCGGCTGGGAGACACGGGCGTGCGGACTACGGAGCGCCTGCCGTGGCCTGAGAACATGAACCACGTTGCGGTGAATTATGACGGGACCGGGCTCCACGTTTTCGTGAACGGTGCTGCTGTGAAGACAGAAGCTTTCAAGCCCGAGGGTTCGGCATCAGGATCAGATTTGGAGATCGCGGACTTTAAAGGCCGGCTGGACGATTTCCGGATCTACAACCGCCAGCTAAAGCCGGAGGAGATCGCGCACCTGAGCAGCCAGGAGCCGCTGCGGGCGACTCTAAATATCCTGCCCGATAAGCGATCGAAAGAGCAGAAGGCCTGGATTCGGGATTACTATCTGACCAAAGCCGCACCGGCGCAGGATCAGCGGGTATGGGCGGAACTGAAGGCTCTCCGCGAAGACGAGAAGAAACTGACGGGCCAGATTCCGACGACGATGGTGATGTCGGAGATTACGGACAAGCCGCGCGAGAGTTTCGTTCTTGCCCGCGGCGACTACCGCAATCAGACGGAAAAGGTGACTCCTGGCGTGCCGTCGGTTCTGCCGCCGCTGCCTGCGGACGCTCCGGCAAACCGGCTCTCGCTGGCGAAGTGGCTGGTGGATCCCGCGCACCCTCTTACCGCGCGGGTAGCGGTGAACCGGTACTGGCAGATGTACTTCGGGACAGGGCTTGTGAAGACGCTCGAAAACTTCGGCTCGCAGGGTGATCCGCCCAGCAACCAGCAACTGCTGGACTGGCTTGCCACAGAGTTCATCCGGACCAAGTGGGATGTGAAGGCAATGCAGAAGCTGATTGTCACTTCAGCGGCATACCGGCAATCCTCGCGGATGACGCCGGAGCTGCTGGAGAAGGATCCGGAGAACCGCTTTATTGCGCGGGGGCCGCGCTTCCGTCTGCCTGCTGAAATGGTGCGGGACGGCGAGTTGTATCTGAGCGGACTTTTGAAAGAGCAGGTCGGGGGGGCGAGCGTGAACCCGTACCAGCCGAAGGGTGTCTGGGAAGAGATTGCTTACGGCGATGGCTTCACCTCACAGACCTACACCCAAGGTCACGGTGACGATCTGCACCGCCGCAGCATGTATACCTTCTGGAAACGGACTGCGCCGCCGCCGGAGATGATCACCTTCGATGCGCCTGACAGGGAGAAGTGCGCGGCGCGGCGGACCATTACGAATACACCTCTGCAGGCGCTGGTATTGCTGAACGATCA